>JAQXJQ010000127.1 GCA_029009035.1 Oscillospiraceae bacterium
AGCCAGCGGGGATGGCTGTATTTTACAGACAGATTTTCCATCTCATCCGGGCCGGAAGGCTGAGGCAGCGCCTCGCAGCGCAGAACGGAGCGCAGGATGCCGTTTACCATGCCGGAGGCGCGGGGATTGCGGCAATGGCGCTTTGCCATATTGACCGCCTCGTTGACAGCGGCGCTGTTGGGGATGCGGTCCATAAAGAGGATCTGATACATGGCAACACGAAGGGTACACAGGACCTTCAGATCCAGCTTGTTCAGCGGCATACTGGAAAAAGCCGCCAGGTGCCAATCGATCAGGATCCGGTTCTGGAGCGTACCGAAGCAAAGTCTTGTGGCCAGGGCAGCGTCACGCCCGTCCAGATTTTGTTCCCGCAGCATACGCTTCAGATGTCCGTCCGACCAGGCGCCCTGTTTTTCGCAGGCGGCAAGGGTCAGCATCGCGACCTCTCTGGCTGTGGCCACATGATCCGCTCCTTTCTCCGGTGTTATCGTATCAAATCAAAGCCTGATGGGATGGCCCATCAAAAACGCGGTGGCAGCCATCCGCTTTTTGCCGTCCGGCTGCAGCTCCAGAATTTCCAGCACTTCACCGTTCCCGCAGGCCACTTCCAGCCCTTTCTTATCCGCGCGAACAATGGTCCCGGGGGCCTGATCCACAGAGCGGCCGGTGATGGCTGTTTTGAAGATCTTGCAGCGCACGCCGTCAATTTCCGCCGTGGCGGAGGGCCAGGGACAGAGACCGCGCACCTGATCGTGGATCTTGCGGGCGGGGTCCTCCCAGCAGATGGGAGAAAGCTCTCTAGACAGCATAGGAGCGTAGCAGGACAGGCTGTCATCCTGAGGAACGGAGGAGACACCGTGCTCCTCCATTTCCGCCACCACATTTGTCACCAATTCAGCACCCATTTCCGCCAAACGGTCATGGAGCTGCTGCGCGTCTTCCTCCAGTGAGATGGGGGTGGAAGCGGAGGCAATGATGTCGCCGGTGTCCAGTCCTTCGGCCATATACATGATGGTGACGCCGCTCTCGTCCTCACCGTTCAAAATGGCCCAGTTGATGGGGGCGGCGCCCCGGTATTTGGGAAGCAGAGAGGAATGAACATTGATACAGCCCTTAGCAGGCAGTTCCAGAATGTCCACCGGCAGGATCTTGCCATAGGCGGCAACGACGATGAGCTGGGGCTGCAGCTCCCTGAGAATGGCCAGCGCCTCACCGTCCCGCATTTTGGCGGGCTGATACACGGGAATATCAACTGTCAAAGCATACTCCTTGACAGGCGTTGGCTGGAGCTTCATTCCACGGTTTTTCGGTTTGTCAGGCTGGGTGAAAACGCCGCAGATATCATGACCTGCGGCGACCAGGGCCTTCAGAGAGGGAACTGCGAACTCCGGCGTTCCCATAAAGACGATCCTCACGAATTGGCCTCCTCCATTGCGTCAAGCTCATCAGGCGTATAGAGCTCCTGAGCCAGCTCGGTGAACAGGTGGCCGTCCAGATGGGCCAGCTCATGGCAGAAGCAGCGGGCAGTGATCTCCTCACCGCTGACCTCAAAGGTGTTGCCGTTGCGGTCCTGAGCACGGACGGTGACCTTCATGGGGCGGGTGACCACACCGTATTTCCCGGGAACGGAGAGGCAACCCTCCAGCCCGGTCTGCTCCCCTTCCTCATGGATGATTACAGGGTTTACCAGCTCGATGGGGTTATCCTCGGCGTCGATGACAACAGCCACACGGCGGAGAATACCGATCTGAGGTGCGGCCAGGCCCACGCCGTTGGCGTCAGCGAGGGTCTCCTTCATATCGTCCAGCAGGATGTGCAGGCGGTCATCGAATTTCTCCACAGGGCGGCATACTTTTGCCAGAACAGGATCGCCCTCGGTAATAATGGTTCTCAGTGCCAATTTAAATTCCTCCCTTTGATCAGTCAGGCGGATCGAAATCCGCAAAAAAGGTCACATTTTTGTTCTGTTTATCGGTCTGCGCTTTGCGCAGAAGATGCGCTGTCAGCTGTCGGACCTCCCGGTTGTTTTGGGTATACATGGTCAGCCGATAGCGGTATCGGTTATTGATTTTTGCAACAGGTGCCGGTGCGGGACCAAGCAGTTGGAAGTCCCATTGGCTGTACGGCGGCTGCTGCAGGGCGCGGTTCAGCGCGTCACGCAAAAGGGTGCATCCGCGAAGCACCGCGGTCTCCTCCGGACCTGATGCGCTGATGACCAGCACCTCGCTGAAGGGCGGCTGCCTGCGCAGTCGCCGCATACGCAGTTCCTGCTCATAAAAGCTGCCGTAATCCTGTGCGGCTGCGCTGAGGATCACATCGTTTCCGGGGGTACAGGTCTGAATGATGGCTCTCCCCTGTTTGCTTCCCCGTCCGGACCGTCCCACGACCTGAGTCAGGAGAGAGAAGGTCCTCTCCCCCGCCCGATAATCCTCGGCATAGAGAGACTGGTCAGCGGAGAGCACGCCCACCAGGGTGACATTTTCAAAGTCCAGCCCTTTGGCGATCATCTGGGTGCCCAGCAAAATGGGGATACGCTTGGAGCTAAACCGCTCCAAAATCGCATCGTGGCTGTTGGTGGCGGTGACGGTATCCGTATCCATGCGGAGGATCTCCGTATGGGGAAACAGCGCTTGAAGCTCGCTTTCCGCCTTCTGGGTGCCGATTCCCACGAACTCCAAAATACCTCCGCATTCCGAACATACAGCGGCGGACAAAGGCTGGGAGTGGCCGCAGTAGTGGCACATCAGCCGATGGTTGGCAGAGTGATAGGTAAGGTGGGCCGAGCAGCGCGGGCAGGACGGCGATGCGCCGCACTCTCCGCATACGGCCATGCGGTTGGCGCCCCGCCGGTTGAGGAACAAGATCGCCTGCTCTCCTCGCTCTATGGTGGCGGCAAGCTCGTCACGAAGTCTTCGGCTGATGCAGGAGCCGTTCCCCTGCCGCAGTTCCTGCTTCATGTCGATGATCTCGACATGGGGCAAAGCCTGTGCATTAAACCGGACCGGCAGCTCAAAAAGATGGTACTGGCCGCCTCTTGCGTGGTACATTGTTTCCACCGCGGGGGTGGCGGAGCCCAACAGGAGCAGGGCGTCATGCTTGGCGCAGCGATATTTCGCCACATCACGGGCGTGATAACGGGGGTTCTGCTCCGATTTATAGGATGGCTCCTGCTCTTCGTCCATGATAATGGCGCCCAAATTCTGCGCCGGGGCAAAGACGGCGGAGCGGGTCCCCACCACCACCCGGGCCTGTCCGGTGCGCACGCGTTTCCACTCATCGTAGCGCTCGCCCGCGGACAATCCGCTGTGCAGAAGGGCTACCTGCTCCCCGAAATGGGAGACAAAACGCTCCATGAGCTGAGGAGTCAATGCAATTTCGGGCACAAGAACGATCACAGACTTCCCATCGGCGATCAGCGCCCGGATAAGCTTGATGTAGACCAGCGTCTTTCCGCTGCCGGTCACGCCGTAAAGCAGCGCGGCGGCGGCTTTGCCGTGAGCGCATAACCGGGAGAGTCCGTCGAACGCCTGCTGCTGACAGGGGTTAAGACGGATCTCTTCCGCCCTTGGTACCCGGGCGATCTCAGGGCGGCGGAATACTTCCCTGCGTTCCAGGGAGATCAGCCCTGCCTTTTCCAGCGCGCGCAGAGTGGCTTTGGATGCGCCTGTGAAATAGCACAGTTCTTTCACTGAGACTTCGCCGGTGGCACAGAGGGTCTCCAATGCGCTGCATTGCAGCGGAGCGCGTCTGCGTTTGGAAGAGGCAGCCACCAAAGCATCTTCGGGAGGTACCGACAAACGGGCAATTTCCTCCGTTTTATCTCCGATCTTTCTGGCAATGCTGCTTTCATGGACGATGGCGCCCTTGCTTTGCAGCAAATTGAGGGCGGGACTGGGGTCTGCGGTGCCGAAGGCAAGCCTGATCTGCCGAAGCTCAGCCCAGCCGTCATTGGCGAAAAGAAGCTCCACCAGATGCTTTGCCTGGGCAGAGTTCCCCGCGGCGTCGTATGCCGCCTCGCGGTCAATATCGGGGGCAAGACGCCAGCAATCCTGCAGAGAGAACCATAATCCGGCGGGGAGCATCACTCTTGCGGCGTCATAGACTGTGCAGAAGTATCGCTCCCGCATCCAGAGCGCCAGTTGGAGCAGCTCAGGGCCAAGCATGGGCTGTTCGTCCAGCCGGGACAGGATGGGCTTCAGCTTTGGGGACGGAGCATCGTCCTCCCCGCAGGAGAGCACGATCCCGTCGCTCACCCGATTTCCCGCCCCGAAGGGGACTGCGACACGCATACCGGGCTGCAGACCGGACAGTTCATCGGGCACCAGATAATCATAGGGTCGGTCAATGGCATAAACAGCGGCTGCCACTGCGATCTTTGCTATTTTTGCCATGGCAGCCACCTTTCATCCACGAGAAATGCGCAGCGTGTTCCGCTCAGGCCTCCTCGGCCTCGCTGTTGGGATCAATCACGATCAGGCCGTCAGCCACTTCCTTAACGGCCATGGAGACGGTCTTCTCGGTCAGAGGGATGCCGCTGTGCTCGGCCTCAACGGCGATCTTGCGGGCACGGTTGGCAACAACGTTCACCAGCATATAGCGGCTGGGGACATTCTTCAGCAGGTCATTCATAGCGGGATAGAGCAGCATAGTAATCAGTTCCTTTCCATATTCGGTCAGCCGATGATATCTTCGGCCAGGTGGATTCTTTTATTTGTGCGGCAGTGTCGGGAGATGAGGATGGATCTGAGTTCATCCGCAGCGTGCTCGACAGTGTCGTTGACAACAATGTAATCATAGTCTCCGCAGCCGCGGCATTCTTCACGGGCACGCTCCAGCCGCCGGAGGATGACATCCTCGGAGTCGGTGTTGCGGCCGTGGAGCCGGCGGGACAGTTCCTCCAGAGAGGGGGGGATCACGAAGATAGAGACAGCCTCCGGGCACTTGGCGCGCACCTTGCCGGCGCCCTGGACCTCAATGTCCAGCAGCACATCCACGCCGTGATCCAGATGGTCGCGGATGACCTTCATGGAGGTGCCGTAATAGTTGCCCACATACTGGGCATACTCCAACAGTTCGTCGGCGGCGATCATTCGTTCAAACTCTTCTTTGGACACAAAGTTGTAATTGACGCCGTCCACTTCACCGGGGCGAGGCGCTCTGGTGGTAAAGGAGACGGAAAAATGGATATCCTTACGGATCTTCAGCAGTTGGGCAATGACTGTGCTTTTCCCCACTCCGGAGGGGCCGGAAAGCACGATCAGCTCCCCTTTTTCGGTTTGGCTGGGTTCGATCATTCTCTCTCTTCCTCACTCTCTGTATCTTCCTGATCGGTACAACGGGCAATGATGCTCTCCGGTGTCAGGGACGACCAGATCACATGACCGCTGTCCATGATCAGCACGGACTTGGTCTTCCGTCCAAAGCTGGCGTCGATCAGCACGCCGCCCTCGCGGGCCTCTTGCCCCAAACGCTTGATGGGGGCGGATTCCGGGCTGACCACCGCCACAATGCGGCGGGCTGACACGGCGTTGCCGAAACCGATGTTGATCAGCTTCATTGCAGAGACCTCCTGTCCTTACTCAATATTCTGGACCTGTTCACGGATCTTCTCGATCTCGGCCTTGATATCCACCACCGTGCGGGTGATCTCAATATCGCTGCACTTGGAACCGATGGTATTGGCCTCCCGGTTGAATTCCTGACTGAGAAAATCCAGCTTCCGGCCCACGGCGCCGCCGCGGGTCAGCATCTCGCGCAGCTGGGACAGATGGCTGTGCAGGCGGACGGTCTCCTCATCCACAGCCACTTTGTCGGCAAAAATAGCGGCCTCGGTCAGGATACGGCCTTCGTCGATCTGCGTGTTCTGAAGCACCTCCCGCATCTTGGCCTCCAGCCGTGCGCGGTACTCGGAAACTGTCTCGGGAGAGCGGGCCTCCACCGCGCAGGTGAGCTTCTCAATGGTGTCGGCACGGCTCAAAATGTCGGCAGCCAGCTTTTCGCCCTCCCGTTCGCGCATGGTGTTAAAGTCGTCCACAGCACGGCTCAGCACATCCAGCAGCTGTCCCTTGACCGCCTCCATGTCCTCCTCCTGCTTTTCCACCAGCAGAACATCGGGGAAACGGGCCAGGTCGGTGGCATAATAGTTCATCTTGACCTTCTGTCCGCCGCCAAGCTCGTATAACCGCCACAAAGCGTCGATATACGCCTTGGCCAGTTCCTCGTTCACGGTGACGGACAGCGCCTCTCCCCCTGTGTGGGCGATGTTTACAAACACATCCACCTTGCCGCGCCCTACCTTGCTCTGAACGCACTCTTTCAAAGCGTCCTCCGCAAAGATGTAGGTGCGGGGCATCTTTACGCTGCAGTCCAGGTAGCGGTTGTTCACGGAGCGCAGCTCGATGGTGATGGTGACGCCCTCATAAACGCCCTCTGCCCGGCCGTAGCCGGTCATACTTCTGATCATGATACATCCCTGCCTTATCTGATCGCCCGGTCAATTCGGGCAATATAAAATGCGATCAATTTGGTCACGCCAAAATCATAGATGAGAAACACAACATTTGCCGCCAGATAGAGCAGCCAAACCCTGTGAAGCGCCGAAGGGAGAGAGTTGAGCACCATCTGGCGCATAAACACATAGAGCGCGGTAAACGCGGCATTGAAAAACGCAAATTTCAGAATATATTCCAGCCAAAGTGTTCTCAGCCGTTCGATCAATGCCTTGAGGATGGGATAAAGGCCGAACAGTGCGGCGTACATCAGCGCGCAGAACTTTCCCGGAAGCAGAAGGAACGCCAGAATGGAGACTCCTGCCCAACAGAGAAATGCCGCGCGCAGGGAGACTGAGATCACCACAGCGGCAGTGAACACGCCCGACAACGCCACGAGGCCCCAGTTTCCTGTGGGAACCACCGCAGCCACATAGACCAGCGCCAGGGAAAGGGCACCCAGAACGGCAGAATAAGCCACCGCTGCCGCGGACTTGCCTCGGCGCTTCATCAGTTACAGCCTCCGCACAGGCAGTTCATGCACATGAGTGTGGTGCAGCAGTCCAAGCCATCGCATTGGGCAGAGGAGGCGTTGTTGGCGCTGCGATAGCTGTAGCCGCCCTGCTGCATCATGGAGAGGGCCTGACGGTACTCCATGTTGTTCGGTTCCATGCGGCAGGCGATCTGGTAATTCTGGCGGGCTTCATCCAGCCATCCCCTGCGGTAGGCAATGCTGCCCATGAGGAAATACCACTCGCCGGTTTTGGCCCCTGCACCCTGAAGGATCTGTTCTGCCCCGTCCAGATCGCCCATGTTGATATACTGTCTGGCCTGGGCAAAGCTGCCGCTACCGGCGTCATAGCTCTGCTGGCGGTAGGAAGTACCGGACTGATACGCCGAGCCGGACTGATACGCAGACTGATAGCCGCCGCTGCCGGAGCGGGTCTTGGTGATGAGATCATAGGCCTCGTTGATCTCCTTCATTTTTTCCTCCGCCAGATCGGCGAGAGGGTTATCCTGGTAGTTGTCGGGGTGATACTTGCGCGCCAAATTCCGGTATGCTTTTTTCACCTCGTCGTCAGAGGCATTCTGGCTTACGCCCAGAACTTCATAAGGGTCTCTCATCGGTCTTTCTCCTCTGTGATTTCATTTTTCTCCACCCACCGGAGAGGACGGCGCTCTGCACGGTGGGTATGCCTGTGTACAGGATATTTTCCAGCAGACTCTGCCGGGGACCAAACTCCAACAGACAGAACGCCGAATGGATCAGTCGGACAGAGTGGGTCATGGTGGTTTCGATATACGCCTTCTCCTCCTCCGCCCTGCCCGCAAACCGGGCGCTCAGCGGATTGTAGCGGCCATGTTTGGCGTCATCCTTCAGGTCATCCCAGGCGTCCACGAGGTAGATCCAGCGCCCCAGATGATAGAGCAGCTGCGCAAGCGCCCTCCGGGTGGCGTCGTCTTCACTGCAGCCCTCTGCCGCTGCCGAAAGGATGCCGGCAAAGGTATCTGCCACCAGATCCATCCGAGGGGATCGTTCCTCTTCCAGCGCTCTGAGCCGGCTCATACGCTCACTGACCTGCCGGTCAAATCCCGGAAGGGCTGCCGCCGCCCGTTTGTATCCGCATTTCAGCAGGAAACGGAGCACCCTTGCAGGCAGGCCGGTCACGAAACCGTGGTCCGCGATGTCGTCTGACAGCTTGTACCACAGCAGGATCATGCTCTCATCCGCTGCGGCGTCCATCTGTTCACCGCACAGGCACACCCGGGCTTTGCGAAAGGGGTGGGCAGGACAGCGCCTGCAGGCCGTGTCGCTGCTGTTGGCACAGCTGTACCGCAGCAGCGCCAGCAGCGTGAAATCGTAATTCAAAGTAAATCTGGCCAAAACCCCATGCCGACGGCCCATGGTATGGCAAAGGCCGCAGTAGGCGCTTTTGTAGGCCTCCTGATCTTCCTTCGACAGCCGGTCAACGGCAGGTCTTACATATCCGAACATGGATCACTTCTTTTTGCTCAACGCGACCACGACCTTGTGTTCGCTGCCGATGACACCCACCTCACCGGCGCTTCCTACACTGTCCAGATAGATCTTCACGGGCACTGTGTGCTGCCCTGCCACAAGGTTGACATCCTTCATGTCGGCCACCACACGGATGCTGTCTTCCGAGACATCGCTCAACATGGCAGCGCTTCCCCGCACTTCCACAGGCAGGACCTGTGTTACGAGCTGGGCCTTCCAGCCATCGGGAAGGTTGATGCAGCTGATGTCGGTGGCGTAGAGCGTCTTGGTTACCAGATGGGGCAGCGTGAACTTGATGGTCACCTCCGTGATGCCGCTGATGTTGCGCAGCTCGTCCGCCAGCGGGACCGCAAAGGTCAGCTCGTCCCCATCGTTGACAGTGGCCAGATTGATGGTGGCCAACGTGATGGAGCCGTCCGTGATGGCCGCAACAGCATCCTTGGTACCGGCCACGGTGATGCGGTCATTGGTCATGGTGTAGCGCACGGTGTCTTCACTGACGCCGCCGCCGGGGATAAACTTCAGATCCAGTTCGATCTCCGCGGTGGCCCAGATGGGATAGGTCACATAGATGCTCTCCTCAGAGCAGGTGACATCCAGATCTTCAAGAGGCTCGCCGCTGACGCCGATCAGCTGATAGGAGAACTCGCCGCTGACGTCGTGGTCCAGCCCTTCACCGCCAACGGACACCAGCACATGATCCACCTGGTTGACCATGCCGGCCTGACCGCTGATGGTGAGCTTCTTGGGGGCGAAAATGAACTCATCGCTCCCGCCGGGGAGATAGCCCTCGGCGGCGGTGCCCACGAACTGACCGCGAATATCGACTTCGCGGGTGACAAAGCGGGCCACGGTAAAGGTGACATTGCCCGTATAACCGCTGACAAATTCCACGTCGTTCTGGCTGACGCCGGAAGGAAGGGTCGCGGTGTAGGCCAGACGATATTCGGAGGCCTCGGTGATCTGGGAGACATTGACAACCAACGATACAGTGCTGTCGGTCAGTTTTGCCAGCACCGTGGGTGTGGCTCTCACTTCGACGGTGGCGGTGGGAATGCTGCCTACGATCATCAGATTGCGCTCCTCCAGAACATCCACGCCGGTGAAGGTCACAGGGATATTCTTGATGGTCTTGGTGCTCTCGTTTCCGTCCAGAGAGGTGACATAGAACCAAAGGACAATGGCCAGCAGTACGGAGACCACCATGTAGAGGATCTTACTGTCGAGGATCTTTTTTCTCATTGGTCTTCTCCTCCCTCTTGCCCTTAAGTACATTGGTGATCCGCGCCGCAGCGGTGGTCTTCTTCTCCTCCTGGTCGGGCATCAGCTCGCTGCGCAGCAGCCGGTCCAGGGTTTCGGGAGCCAGGTGGCGCTTGAGCATTCCGTTGATGGCCACAGAGATGGAACCGGTCTCCTCGGAGACGATGGCCACCACCGCATCGGAGTTCTCGCTGATGCCGATGCCGGCGCGATGACGCATACCCAGACTGCGGCTGAGGTTGGTGTTGCCGGACAGGGGGAGCATACAGCCCGCGCCCACGATGCGGCCGTTGCGCACCACCACAGCGCCGTCATGCAGAGGGGCCTTGTTCCAGAACAGATTGCGGATCAGCTCGGCAGAAACGCCGGCGTCCAGAGCGGTACCGGTTTTCAGCACATCATCCAGCAGGGTCTTGCGCTCAAACACGATCAACGCGCCCACCTTGTCCCGGGAAAGGACTCCGTAGGCTTCCACGGTTTCGGAAATGGCATTCTCCAGTTCATCATGGGGCGCTTCGCTGACGAACAGCTCCTTGATCTTGCCGCTGCCCATCTGCTCCAGAAAGCGGCGGATCTCCGGCTGAAAAATGATGATCAGCGACAACAGACCAAGCTCCACTGCATTGTTCAGCAGGAAGCTGACCACCCGCAGCTTCAGCAGGTTGGCTACGATCACCGCAATGATGATAATGATAATGGCCTTGGCGACCTGTCCGGACCGGCCCTTGCGGATAAAGCGGAACAGCTGATAGATCCCAAAAGCGACCAGAAGTATATCAATAATGTCAGATATGCCGATCAGCTTTGCAGTTTCCCACAGCCAAAATCTGTTCAGCAGTTCCTCAACGCTTCGCATACCGCCAACACCCCGTTCTCCTGTTAGTAAATGTGCATATGCACCCAATATGCCTATTTTATTCATTATACCACATTCGCCGTCGAACAGCAAGCAAATGGGCCCGGAATTTATAAAAATTCAAAAATATTTTGGGAGAGCGCCGGCTACTGCGCTCTCCCCTTTTCCACGATCGCGCGAAGGGCATTGGCTGCGTATTTCACTTGTTCCGGCTTGTTGAAAGCGGAAAAACTGATTCGCACCGTTCCGGTCTCCATTGTCCCCGCGGTCCGGTGCGCCATTGGGGCGCAATGAAGCCCGGCGCGCACCGCGATCCCCCGTTTCGCCAGCTCCTGTGCCACCAGTTCGACATCCATCCCCTCCGCCAGGAACGATACCACACCGCTCTGATGAGCGCCGGAGAAAACACGGATACGGGGGATCCTGCTGATCTGCCGCACCAATTCCTGCCGCAGGGCACATTCGTGCCGCAAAATACGCATTTCGCCTTTCTGACGGACAAATTCCATCCCCGCCAGAAGCCCCGCCGCGCCGCATACATTCTGCGTCCCCGCCTCCACACGGTCGGGGAGGAAATCCGGCATATCCTGCGAGATGGATGAACTGCCCGTGCCGCCGAAAATCAGCGGCTCCGGCTGAACGCCGCACAGCAGCAGTCCGGTGCCCTGGGGTCCATAGAGTCCTTTGTGTCCCGGCATCGCAATGAAGGCAGCCCCCCAGTTCTTCAGGGAGATGGGCAGTGTTCCCGCCGACTGGGATGCGTCAACGATCAGGGGTTTTCCCCGCCGGCGGCATAGCTGCGATATCTCCTCCACCGGAAGGATAAATCCGAACACATTGGATACATGGTTGCAGATCACCGTATCCACCTCATCTGTCATCGCCTGCTCAAAGGCGCTGACCGCGGCGTCATATTCAAAAAGCCCGAATCGGGCCACTTTGAGGCGTACATTGGGAACGGAAGCCAGCACACGGGTGACGGCATTGTGCTCATACCCGGATATCAGTGCGCAGCTGCCGGGTTTGACCAAGGTGCGTATGGCGATATTGAGGCCGTGTGTGGCGTTGCCGGTCAGCACCACCTGTTCGGGAGTATCCGCGTCAAAAAGTGCTGCGGCCAGTTCACGGCATCGGTGGAGCAGCTCGCCGGAGCGCATACTGGCCGGATAACCTCCTCGTCCCGGACTGGCGCATTGTGTGACCGCCGCTGCCATCGCTTTTGCCACATCGGGGGGCTTTTCAAGCGTGGTTGCCGCACTATCAAGGTAGATCATCTGAGACCTCGCTGAACAGGCTGCCGTTCTGAATATAGATCCGCTCCGGAGTGAGTCCCCTTTGATGGAGCAGTTTCAGTGTATTGCTCAGCTGATGCTCGGCCACCCGGACACAATACCCGCAGCCCTCCGGTGACAGATTGCGGGGCGTTCTCATAAGCTGACCGCTGATCCCCGCCCGCACCAGAGCCTGAAGGACACGCTGTGCATGAGTCAAAGACCGACACAGGATCAGATAGAAGGTCATGCGTTTACCCTCCTCCTGCAAAATAGTACCCCCGCCCATGACATTCTATGTCCCGGGCGGGGGTACGGTTCGGTATGATCATTCTTCCAGCAGTGCCACCGCATGGGCCGCCATGCCCTCTTCCCTACCGGTGAAGCCCAGCGCTTCCTCCGTGGTGGCTTTGACATTGACCCGTTCGGGCGGAACACCCATGACGCGGGCCAGGTTTTCCCGCATCACGGGAATGTAGGGCGCCAGCTTTGGGCGCTGAGCCAAAATGGTGGCGTCCACATTTCCCACAGAAAAACCACGGTTTTTCAGCATCTCCATCACCCGCTCCAGAAGCAGCAGGCTGGATATCCCCTCGTAAGCGGGGTCCGTATCGGGAAACGCGTGGCCGATATCCCAAAGCCCGGCAGCACCCAGCAGCGCATCCATAACGGCGTGAGTCAGAACATCTGCATCAGAGTGGCCCAGAAGTCCCTTGCTGTGGGGGATCTCAACCCCTCCGAGAATGAGCTTCCTGTCCTCGGTCAGACGGTGCACATCATATCCATGGCCGATCCGCATGGGTCACACCTCCATCAAAATCGCTTCCGCCAGCCTGATGTCATCAGGGGTGGTAAGCTTGATATTGCGCTCGTCACCGGGGGTCAGGGCGACCTTCATGCCCATTCTTTCCACCGCAGAACAATCATCGGTGACATCGGCACCGTCATCCACCGCTTTTTGCAGCGCCGCGCGAAGCAGCGAGGCGTCAAACACCTGGGGCGTCTGCACGCAGAACAGGGTGGATCGGTCGGGAGTGGACTCCACCACACCGTTCCGGGCCACTTTGATGGTGTCCTTTACGGGGATGGCAGGTGCCGCGGCTCCCGCTGCGGCGGCCTTTTCGATGACGGCGCGGATGACCTGCTCGCTGACAAAGGGACGTGCCCCATCATGTACGGCGATGAGGGGGGTGTCTCCCCTGACCTCAAGGGCACCGATCCGGGAAGACTCCGCACGGGTGGATCCACCGCAGACCACCTTGGTCACCTTCTGCAGGTCAAAGACTTTGCAGAGGCCGGCGATCTCGGAGATCAGATCGTCCCGGGTCACAACCACCACCTCGGCCACCTCGGGGACGGACTCAAACGCCTTCAGGGTGTGTACGATGACAGGCAGGTCCCCCACCTGCATCATGATTTTGTCCTGCCCCATGCGCGCGGAGGAGCCGGCTGCGACTACCACAACAGAGCACACAGGGGCGGCTTTCTTTGCCTTGCGCCGAAACAATCCCATCTCGTTACACTCCTTTTCCGGAAATTGACCAACTGCTCAGATGATCTGGTTTTTCAGAACGCCGATGCCTTCGATCTCTACTTCGACCGCGTCGCCGGGGACCATGGGGCCGATGCCGGCGGGGGTGCCGGTGGCGATGACGTCGCCGGGCTCCAGCGTCATGGCGGCGGTGATGAATTCGATCAGCTGGGGAACGGCGGTAATGAAATCGGCGGTATTCCCCTGCTGCACGGTCTTGCCGTTCAACCGGGTGGTCAGAGCCAGCGCGCCGGGATCCAGCTCGCTCACCACCCAGGGACCGACAGGGCAAAATCCGTCCATGGACTTGCCGCGGCTCCACTGGCCGTCATGCTGTTGGATATCGCGGGCGGTGACATCGTTCAGGCAGGTGTAACCCAGCACATAATCTGCAAAGTCTTTTGCCTTTACATCCTTTGCCCTGCGCTTGACGACCACGGCAAGTTCGCCTTCGTAATCCAGTCTGCTCACAAAGCCGGGAGCATGGACGGCGCCTTCGGGGGCATTGATGGTATTGGGCGCTTTGATGAAAAGCACAGGGAACCCCGGGGCTTCGCCGCCCATCTCGCGGGCGTGCTCCGCATAGTTCTTGCCCACGCAGACCACTTTGGTGGCGTCGCAGGGAGCGAGCAGCTTACAGGAGGAGAGCTCATAGCTGCCTCCGTCATACTCCAGCGTTTTGTAGGGGTCCCCTTTCAAGGTGTGAACGCTATCCTCCTTGACCACACCCCAGCAGGGCTGTCCGTTTCGTTCGATCTTCACATATTTCATACCGTTCCCTCCGAATAAGAAATGATCAGATCGAGAAGCTGCTGCCTTCCCTCTCCCTTTTCTGCAGAGAACGGGATCACAGGAACTTCGTCGGAGAGCTCGAGGACCTCCCGAACCCGCTGGATATTGCCCTCGATCTCGCTCTTTTTCAGTTTGTCCAATTTATTGGCGACTACCACAAAAGGCTTTCCGGCGCCTTTGAAGAAGGCGGCCATGGTGCAGTCGTCCACCGTGGGCTTATGGCGGGAGTCCACGATGAGCACGCCCAGGGTCATCCGCGTGGTATCGGCAAACCAGCTGTCGATGAGACGGCCCCATCGGTCGCGCTCCTTTTTGGAGACCTCCGCATAGCCGTAGCCGGGCAGATCCACCAGATAGAGCTGCTTGTCGATGAGGAAATAGTTGATGTGGGTGGTTTTCCCCGGCGCGGAGCCAACACGGGCAAAGTTTTTGCGGTTGAGCAGCCGATTGATCACCGAAGATTTGCCCACATTGGAGCGTCCGGCAAAGACGGTCTGGGGCAGCCGGTCACGGGGGAAATCCTCTGCCTTTGTGGCGGATCGAATAAACTCCGCATGATTTAAATTCACCTTCATAAGACACCTCACTGACGGATCGCAGTGCTTTTCCCCATGGTCTGCGCCTGATCTCCGGGGATCACATAATGCTCCGCAACCACCTCGGAGGAATTCATCAGCGCCACGGCAAGCACTTCTTCCGCGGATTTCACCGGGATAAACTTCAAAGCGGCACGGACGGTCTGGTCGATCTCCTCCAGATCCTTCTCGTTGTCCGCCGGGATAATGACGGTGCCGATGCCGTTGCGCAGGGCAGCCATGGTTTTCTCCCGAAGTCCGCCGATGGCCATGACCCTGCCGCGCAGGGTCACCTCACCGGTCATTGCAACATCCCGGCGAACCGGGGTCCCGGTCAGGGCGGACACGATGGCCGTGGTAATAGCAACACCGGCGGAGGGGCCGTCCTTAGGCACAGCACCTTCAGGGAAATGTACATGGATGTCCTTGTTTTTATAGAAATCGGCAGAAATCCCCAGCTGCTGCGCTCTGCTGCGGATGAAGGAAAGCGCGGCAGAGGCGGACTCCTTCATGACGGTGCCCAGATTGCCGGTGAGCTCCAGCTTGCCGGCGCCATCCATCACATTCACTTCCACTTCCAGGATCTCGCCGCCCACAGAGGTCCATGCAAGGCCGTTGACCACGCCCACCAAAGCCTCACCCTTGGGAGACTCATCGTGATAACGGCGGATGCCCAGGTAGGCTTCCAGCTCGTTTTCTGTAATGCGAATTCGCTTTACAGCCCCTTGTACCAGCTGCATAGCGCACTTTCTGCAAAGTGCTCCCAGCTTGCGCTCCAGCACACGGACGCCGGACTCTCTGGTGTAGCCGGAGATGATTTGGCGCAAAGCCTGATCGGAGACTTGAAGCTGGCTTTTGCTCAGGCCGTGACGCTGCATCTGCCTGGGAAGCAAGTGGCGTCTGGCGATCTGCAGCTTTTCCTCGTCGGTATAGCTGCCCAGCTCGATCAGCTCCATGCGGTCCAGCAGCGGACGGGGAATGGTGTCAGTGGTGTTGGCCGTGGTGATGAACATCACATCGGAGAGGTCGAAGGGAAGCTCCAGATAGTGGTCACGGAAGGTACTGTTCTGCTCACTGTCCAGTACTTCCAGCAAGGCGGAGGCGGGGTCTCCCCTTTGGTCGGCGCCCACTTTGTCGATCTCGTCCAGCAGCAGAACAGGATTGGCGCTGCCCGCCTGACGAATACCGGCAATGATACGGCCGGGCATGGCGCCGATATAGGTTTTGCGATGACCGCGGATCTCCGCCTCGTCATGGACGCCGCCCAGGGAAATGCGGGCCAGCTTGCGGTTCATGGCAGCGGCTACGCTCATGGCAATGGAGGTTTTACCCACACCCGGAGGGCCCACCAGACAGATGATCTGCCCCTTCAGCTCGGGCTGAAGCTGGCGCACGGCGACAAACTCCAGAATTCGCTCTTTGACCTTATCCAGCCCGTAGTGGTCGGCATCCAGGGCCTTGGAAACGGCGGCAACATTGGCACGCTCCTTGGTCTTGACCTTCCAGGGCAGTTCCAGGCAGGTGTCCAGATATCCGCGGATCACAGCGGCTTCGGCAGAGCCAAAGGGCTGCTTCTCCAGATGGCGGATCTCCTTTTCCAGCTTCTCCCGCACCTCGTCGGGAAGATCGGCCTGCGCCACCTTGGCGCGGTACTCGGCAATATCGTCGCCGTCATCCTCACCCAATTCCCGGCGGATCACTTTCATCTGCTCCCGCAGCACATAATCCCGCTGGTTGGCGGCCATCTCCGCGTGGAGCTTTTCCTCCAGTTCGCTCTCCGCCTCCAGCACCTGTACTTCGCGGGTCATGATGCGGCACAGGCGGGCAATGCGCCGGGTGGGACGCAGCTCTTCCAAAATGGCCTGCTTATCCTCGAAACGCATGGGCAGGTTCTGCGCGGCATAGTCGGCAATATATCCGGGGTCGTCACTGGCAAGCATCTTCAGATAAACCTCGGATGTAACACGGTCAGACAGCTCCACATAACGCTCCATCAGGCCGTAGACCTGACGGATATACGCCTCTGTGCGGGAGGAGTTGGCCTCTTTCGCGGGAATGTCTTCCATGGGCTCCACAACAGCCTTCAGATAGGGTTCTCTTGCCAGCAGCTCCACCATACGGCCACGGTACTTTCCTTCCACCATGACCCGGACATTGTTCTCCGGCAGGCGGAGGATCTGCTTCACTGCGGCGACCGTGCCGACGGTGAACAGCTCGTCCTGACCGGGGGACTCAACGCTCACATCGCGCTGGGTGACCAGAAAAATATCCCGGCCGCCCGCCATGGCGTCCTCCAGCGCATGGATGGACGCGGTGCGGCCTACATCGAAATGAAGCAGAAGATTGGGAAACACAGTGATCCCGCGCAGAGCCAGCACAGGCATCAACAGCTGTTTCTGAATCACATCAGTCATACTTTTTCCTCCTCGGGGTGATTGCGCAACGGGGCGAGCTGACGCCCGCCCCGTTTGGTGTGTATTAAGAGGCATTTCCCTTCCGGGAAGATTGGCCTCCCTTTTCGGCACGCAGGGCTGCAGCGCCCAGTCTGGGTCTCGGGGGGCGGTCAGCGCTGCGCTCCAATTCGGGCTGGTTCTCGCCGCGGATGGCCTCGGCGGTCACGGTGACCTTGGCGATGGTCTCGTCGGAGGGGACCTCGTACATCACGGGGGTCATCACTTCCTCCAGCACGGCGCGCAGACCGCGGGCGCCGATCTTGCGCTCCACTGCCTTATCGGCGGCGGCCTTCAGCGCGTCCTCGGTGAACTCCAGCTCCACATTGTCGTACTCCATCAGCTTCTGGTACTGTTTCACCAGGGCGTTCTTAGGCTCGGTGAGAATGCGCACCAGCTGAGTCTGATCCAGCGCTTTCAGCGCGGTGATCACCGGCAGACGGCCCACCAACTCGGGAATGATACCGAACTTCAGCAGGTCATGGGGCTGCACCTGCTTGAAAATGTCGTCCTGGGTGCGCTCGGCAGCCGTCTTGATCTGCGCACCGAAACCGATGGTCTTCTTATCAAGGCGCTGCTCGATGATCTTCTCCAGACCGTCAAACGCGCCGCCGCAGATAAACAGAATGTTCTTGGTGTCGACCTGCAGGAATTCCTGATGGGGATGCTTGCGTCCGCCCTGGGGGGGAACATTGGCAACGGTGCCTTCCAGGATCTTCAGCAGAGCCTGCTGCACACCCTCGCCGGAAACATCACGGGTGATGGAGGTATTTTCGCTCTTGCGGGCGATCTTGTCGATCTCGTCCACATAGATAATGCCGCGCTCTGCCAGCTCGATGTCATAATCGGCAGCCTGGACCAGTCGGAGCAGGATGTTCTCCACATCGTCGCCCACATAACCGGCCTCGGTCAGTGTGGTGGCGTCGGCAATGGCGAAGGGGACCTTCAGCACACGGGCCAGCGTCTGGGCAAAGAGTGTCTTGCCGCAGCCGGTGGGGCCCACCAGCAGGATGTTGCTCTTCTGCAGCTCCACATTGTCGCTGCCGCCGAAATAGATACGCTTATAGTGATTGTAAACAGCCACGGACAGGGCGACTTTGGCGTCCTCCTGCCCGATAATATACTCATCCAGAACCGCGCAGATCTCCTTGGGGGTGGGGATCACATCGGGCATATCCGCCGAGGCCTTGGGGGCGTCATCCACGTCCTCCTCCATGATATTCATGCACAGGCGGACACATTCATTGCAGATATAGGCGCCGGGGCCGGCGATGATACGGTCCACCTGCTCCTGATGCTTGCCGCAGAAGGAACAGCGAACCGATTTATAATCGTCTCGAGCCATAAGAAATCTTCCTTTCGGGAAAGTGCGCCAAAGAGCGGAAGTGATCTGTCTTCCGCTCTTTGGCCAAATATTATCGGTTATAAATGACCTTGTCGATCAAGCCGTACTCCATGGCCTCCTGCGCGGTCATGAAGTTATCACGCTCGCAGTCGGCGGTGACCTGTTCGACGCTCTTGCCGCAGTTGTCGGCAAGGATCTGATTCATCCGCTTCTTGATGGTCTCCAGGCGCTTCAGGTGGATCGCCATATCGGTGATCTGGCCCTGGGTACCGGCGGAGGGCTGATGGATCATGATCTCGGCATTGGGCAGCGCGATCCGCTTGCCCTTGGTCCCTGCAGACAGCAGGAACGCGCCCATGGAGGCAGCCATACCCACGCAGATGGTGGACACATCACACTTGATATACTGCATGGTGTCATAGATGGCCATGCCGTCGGTGACGGAGCCGCCGGGGCTGTTAATGTAGAACTGAATGTCCTTATCGGGGTCCTGAGCCTCCAGATAGAGCATCTGGGCCACCACCAGAGAGGCGGTAGTGGCGTTCACCTCTTCGCCCAGGAAAATGATACGGTCATTGAGCAGGCGGGAGAAAATGTCATAGGAGCGCTCTCCCCGGCTGGTCTGCTCTACAACATAAGGTACTAAACTCATGGAATGATCTCCTTTTCAATGGGAAATACCGGTATTGGGCTAAGTATACCCAAAGTCAATCAGGACTTATTCCTCGAACTCTCTTTCAGAGGCTTATTCGGCCTCTTCGGTCTCTTCCTCAGCCTTCTTGGCCTTCTTGGCGGGCTTCTTCACAGCGGCCTTGACCAGCTCCAGAGCCTTCTTGGTGGCCAGATCCTTCTTCAGGGCCTCAACATCCATGCTGGCACGGATATTGGCGATGTCAGCCTTGTACTGCTCGGCCAGACGGGCCATCTCGGCATCGGCCTCCTCGTCGGTGACAACGATACCCTCAGCGGCGGCGACAGCCTCCAGAGCCAGCTCAACGCGGACATTGCGGCCGGCAGCCTCCATGGCCTGAGCCTTCATCATCTCGATGTTCATGCCCATCATATTGGCATAAGCCTCCAGAGACAGGCCGGAACCCTGCAGACGGTTATTCATGTCCTCCAGCATCTTGTTGGCGCGGTAGTCGACCATGGCCTCGGGGACTTCGCACTCCAGCTTCTCCACCAGGGCGTCCAGAATGGCGGTCTCATAGTCCTTCTCAGCCTGCTCCTTGCGGCGGGCCTTCAGCTTGTCGGACAGGTCCTTCTTCAGCTCCTCCAGAGTCTCAAACTCGGACACATCCTTGGCAAACTCGTCGTCCAGAGTGGGAGTCTGGCGCTCCTTGACCTCGGTGACCTTCACCTTGAAGACCACAGCGGCGCCGGCCAGCTCGGGGGTATAGTTCTCGGGGAAGGTGATGTCGATGTCCTTCTCGTCGCCGGCGCTCATACCGATCACCTGCTCCTCAAAGCCGGGGACAAAGGTGCCGGAGCCCAGCTCCAGGCTATAGTTCTCACCCTTGCCGCCCTCGAAAGCGACGCCGTCCTTGAAACCCTCAAAGTCGATGACAGCCACATCGCCCTTCTTGGCCTTGCGCTCAACGCTGACCAGACGGGAAGCGCGGTCGATGAAGGGCTTCAGCTCGGCCTTCACATCGGCGGCGGAGACCTTCACCTCGGGCTTGGCCACGACCAGACCCTTGTAGTCCTTAATGCTGGCCTCGGGCTTAACAGTGACCAAAGCCTTGAAGATCAGGCCGGCAGCGCCGACCTCCAGAACCTCCAGCTCGGGATAGGCCACGGGCTCCAGGCCGGCCTCGGCCAGAGCGGCCTCATAAGCAGCGGGATAGCACTCAGAGATGGCGTCATTGTAGAACACCTCGGCGCCGTACATCTTCTCCACCATCTTGCGGGTGGCCTTGCCCTTGCGGAAGCCGGGGATCATGATGCTCTTCTTCTGGCGGTTGTAGACCTTGTCCACGGCGGCCTCAAACTCAGCGGGGCTGACTTCGATGACAAGCTCGACTGCGCTGTTTTCTTTCTTCTCGTTGCTCTTAATATTCATGGTTAACGTTCCTCCAACTTGGCCTTTCGGCCTTCTTTCTAAGAAATCCAATCCATTCTACCAGATAGAACGGAATATTTCCACCCTTTTTTTGCTTATTCTAAAATTTTTTTCGGACGAAATCCAACAAAGTCCGCCGACACCAGCTGATAATCCACGTCCCCGATGCTCCCCTGCTCCGCCAGGCGGTGGCTGGGGCCATGGAGATGGCCGTAGCAGCAGGTCTTTACTCCGTAGGCTTCCATGAGTTCGATGATCTCCCGGCACCGGTAGCCCTTATAAAGGGGCGGATAATGGAGAAAGCAGAGCTTCTCCCGCTCCCCCGCCGCCTTCAGCGAGGCAGCCAGCCGCATAAGCTCCCGGTTGAACACCTTTTCCCAGTGGGGACTGCCGTTCTCTTCAAAGAACCAGCCCCGGGTCCCGCACAGGGCCACATCTCCGTAAAGGGCGCAGTTATTGTGGAGAATGTGAAGATGAGAGAACCCCTTTTCATCAAAGAAACGGCTCATCTTGGAGGCTGTGGTCCACCAGTAGTCATGGTTGCCCTTGACGATCCACTTTTCTCCGGGCAGCTCGCTGTCCAGAAAGGCGAAATCCCGTTCCGCCTCCTGCAGGCTCATCCCCCAGGAGAGGTCGCCGCACAGGACCACCGTATCCTCCGGGTTGACGGCACAAAACCCGTCCCGCAGACGATCCACATAGTTCTCCCATCCGATGCCGAATACCTCCATGGACTTGTTGGAGCTCAGGGAGAGATGGGTGTCCCCGATGGCATAGAGCGCCATCCTATCACCTCTTACTTCAGCATATCCAGCACCTGATCGATCATGTGCTCCTTCTCGGACACACCGCTGAAGCGGCGCTGCTTGTTCTTCAGAGCGGCCAGAGGCGCGGGCACCTCAACACCGGTCAGTTCAGACAGCTGGTCCAGAATATCAGTGCCGGCCTTCACATCGGAAACGCCCAGCGCATGGAGCACGGCGGCGCAGAACTTGAAGGGGCTGGCGGTAGACGCCACCAGGCAGGGCGTGCTGTCCCCCGTCTTGCCGCGGTACTGCTCCAGCACATGGAATGCCACAGCGGTGTGGGGGTCAATGAGGTAGTGGTGCTCGCTCCACATCTTGGCGATAGCGGCAGTGGTCTGCTCATCGCTGCAGCAGCCGGAGGCAAAGGTGGTGTGCAGCGCCTTTTTCAGGCTCTCAGAGACCTCATAGCATCCGGTCTCGTTCAGACGCTTCATGTAATCCCGCACCAGAGCGTCGTTGTGGTTGGACAGCTCAAAGAGCATACGCTCCAGATTGCTGGACACCAGAATGTCCATGGAGGGAGACAGGGTGTTGTAGAACTTACGGTTGCGGTCATACACGCCGGTCTCGATGAAGTCGGTGAGCACATTGTTGCTGTTGGAGGCGCAGATCAGCTTCCCGATGGGCACGCCCATGCATTTGGCATAGTAGGCAGCCAGAATATTGCCGAAGTTGCCGGTGGGCACGCAGACATTGACCCGTTCCCCTACCGCAATGCGTCCCTCTTTCAGCAGGTCGCAGTAAGCGGAGACATAGTACACGACCTGAGGCAGAACGCGGCCCCAGTTGATGGAGTTTGCAGAAGAGAGCAGATAGCCGCGCTGAGCCAGCGTTTCGGCAAGCTCCTTGTCAGAAAACAGCTTCTTCACGCCGGTCTGGGCGTCGTCAAAATTGCCGATGACGGAGCAGACGTTGACATTGCCTCCCTCCTGAGTGACCATCTGCAGCTCCTGGATGTCGGACACGCCGTCCTTGGGATAGAACACGATGATCTTGGTCTTATCCACATCGCAGAACCCTTCCAGCGCGGCCTTTCCGGTGTCGCCGGAGGTAGCGGTGAGGATGCACACCGTCTTCTTCTCCAGCGTTTTCTCCAGAGAGGCAGACAGGAGGTGAGGCAGCATCTGAAGCGCCATATCCTTGAAAGCGCAGGTGGGACCGTGCCACAGCTCCAGGCAGAAGGTGTTGTCGTCCACCGCGTGAATGGGAGCCACCGCGGGATCGGAGAATTTATTTCCGCCGTAGGCCGCAGCGGCATAACGGCTCAGCTCCGCCGCGGAAAATTCCGACAAAAACTGGCCCATCACATAGACCATGCGCTGCTGATAGTTCATGTTCTTCATGGAGCTGAAGGCGTTGGACGGCAGCCGGGGCAGAACGCCGGGAGTCATCAGTCCGCCGTCGGGCGCAAGGCCCTTGACAATGGCCTGAGCCGCGCTCATGTTCAGGCCACTGTTTCGTGTGCTGACATAGTTCATCGTTTACTCACTACTCTCATTAGGTTATTGTAGAAAATATCACAGACAAGGCGTTCTGCATATCCGCACTTCAAAAGGTACTCATACAGAGCGGTCAGATCGGTGATACCGGGCAGCGCATCAATGGTCTCGCATCCGTCCCAGTCCCCGCCAAGGGCCAGCGAACCGCTTCCGCCCAGATCCAGAATGTGATCCAGATGGCGGCGTACTGCATCAAAGTCCAAAGTGCCTCCGATGAAGTCCCTGTAAAAGTTGAGACCGATCAGTCCTTGATTGTTTATTATGGCAGTAATTTGCTCATCCGTCAAGTTCCTTGTTACATCACAGACCGCTCTGGCGTTGGAATGACTGGCGATGATGGGTCTTCTCGCCTGTTCCAGCACATCCCAAATGCCTGCGTCCGAAAGATGGGACACATCCACCAGAATGTCCAGATCCTCCATCCGGGCCACAAACCGGCGGCCGAGATCGCTGAGTCCCCGCTCCCGTTCTTCATTGCAGGAGCCGGAAATGGCATTGGCGTGGTTCCATGTAAGATTGATGGCGGTCACGCCGTCCCGGGCAGCACACTCCAGCCTCGCCGTATCGCAGTTCAGAAGCTCCGCGCCCTCCACCGTGAGAAACGCGGCCGCTCTCCCCTGCCGGTTGGCCTCAAGAGCCTCCTGCGCGGTGCGGCATTGGACGATGTGGGCGCTTTGCGCCTCCATATGGCGCCAAAAGCAATCCCGCATCGCCTCATAGGTGGGATGGTCGGGCCTTGCGCTGTTGGCAAACAGGGCAAAAAACTGACAGTAATCACGAAAATGTACCTTTGTTTTTTCCAGCTCGACCATTCCGCCATTTTGAAACAGGCTCTCCCCTGTTTCCAGCAGACGGGAAACGGTGTCACAGTGGGCGTCAAACACAGAAATTTGTCTCATGGCGTCACCCTCAAAATGCGTTTTCCAAATAGACTATGCGGGGGTTTTGGGTGTTTATACCCTGGGGAGCCCAAACCTCCGCCACATCAAACCGGGGCTGGAGATCGGTGGGATGCTCCTGCAGATACAGCTCCGCGGCCGAGCGCAGCTTACGCTGCTTTTCCCGGGTCACCGCCTCCCCCGGGCGGCCAAAGCGGTCGCTCTTACGCAGCTTGACCTCCACAAAGGACAGGTAACCGCCTTTTGCCGCCACCAGGTCCAGTTCACCCATACGGCAGCGGTAGTTGGTCTCCAAAATGGTCCATCCTTTTTTTCGCAGGTCTTCTGCCACCAGCCGCTCGCCCCACTTGCCCAACAGCCGGGCGTCCATCCCGCCGCTCACAGCTTTTTCAGAAAGCTGCGGCGATGAATGGGACAGGGCCCGTAAAGGCGCAGCAGCTCGTAGTGGCGTTTGGTGGGATATCCTTTGTGCTTTTCAAATTCGTAATTGGGATAAAGCTCCGCCTGCTCCTCCATGTAGCGGTCACGGCTCACCTTGGCCAGGATGGAGGCGGCGGCGATGCTGGGAGAAATGCCGTCACCGCCGGTCACGGTCTCATGGGGCGTGGTGATGGCCACGCAGCTGCCGTGGTCACGGTTGCCGTCAATGAGGGCAAAGTCTGCGGGAACAGGCAGAGCGTCAACGGCACGCTGCATGGCCAGCATCCGGCAGTTCAGAATGTCCAGCCGGTCGATCTCCTCCACTTCCGCCCAG
>JAQXJQ010000128.1 GCA_029009035.1 Oscillospiraceae bacterium
CTTCCTCAGTATCTTCTCCCACGGCCTGATGTCCTTTGCCGCCGTGTGCATGATCGTGGCCTGCCTCATTATTATGGGCAGCTTCGCCCTGGTGGCGGTGAATGCCGACAATATGCTGGGCAAGCTGGAGAGCGAAAACGAGTTTCTGGCCTACATCGACGAGGAGTACAACGAGGCGCAGATCGAGGCGCTGATGAACCGTGTGCGAAATACCCCCAATGTTGCGGAGGTCACATTTGTCAGCCGTGAGGAGGCAAAGGAGGCTTATCTGGCGGGCAGAGAGCAGGACGGACTGTATGCCACATTGCCGGACGAGGTGTTCCGGGACCGGCTGGCCATCCGGGTGCAGGATCTGAGTCTGTTCAACCAGACCGTGAATGCCGTGGACAGGCTGGAGGGTGTGGTCAAGCACCGCGCCGAGGGCGAAGTGGCCGAGGGCTTTGTGGCGGTACGCAATGTGGCCACGGCGCTGGCCACCATTCTGGTGGTGATCCTGGCCTGCGTCTCCCTGTTTATCATCGCCAATACCATCCGTCTGGCCACCTTTGCCCGCCGTGAGGAGATCGCCATTATGAAGATGTGCGGCGCCACCAACGGGTTTGTGCGCTGGCCCTTTGTGGTGGAGGGATTGCTGCTGGGTATTTTCGGCGCGGTCATCGCATTCTTCCTGGAGTGGCTGATCTACAGCCTTGTTTACCGCGCCGTGGTGCAGAGCGGAGTCAACACCCTGTTCACCGTGATCCCCTTCAAGCCCATCCTGCCCCGTATTCTGGGTGCTTTCGTGTTGGGCGGCGTGTTGATCGGCGCAGGCGGTTCCGGGTTTGCCATCCGTCGTTTCCTGCGGGTCTGAGAGGAGAAAACCATGAAAAAAAGAACGCAGCGGATCATTGTCATCCTGGTGGCAGCGGCGATGATCCTGTCCGTACTGATCCCGGCGCTGTCTGTGATGGCGGGGGCGACGGTGACAAAGGACGACATTGCCAATATCAAAGGCGAACTGGCCGATATCACCGCCCAGAAGAACGAGGCGCAGAAAAGGCTCAATGCCATCCGGGGCGACCTCTCCAAGGCCAAGGAACAGGTGGAGCTGATCCAGGGGCAGATCGTGCGCACGGAGGCGCAGATCCTGGCCAGCCAGCGCCTGCTGGATCAGTACGATCTGGAGATCCAGGACAAGGAGGAGGATATCGCACAGCTGGAGGAGCAGGAGGAGCAGCAGTACCGGCAGTTCTGCGAGCATGTGCGCTGGATGGAGGAGACGGGCAGCGTTTCCTATCTCTCGATCCTGTTCCGGGCGGCCAGTTTCGGCGAGATGCTGGACTACACCACCCTCATCGGCGACATTATGGATTACAGCAACGGCATTATCGACCGGCTGAAGGCCACCCAGAGCCAGCTGTCCGGCGCCCGGGATGACCTGCAGCTTCTGCGTGACGATCAGTCTGCGGCTCAAAGTGAGCTGGAGAGCCAGAAGTCGGAGCTGGAGCTGCAGGAGCAGGAGGCCAGCGAGCTGGTCGGCCAGATCTCCGCCTCCGCCAGCGAGTATGCCGCCGAGGTACGGGCCCTGGCCGCGGATGAGGCCAAGATCAAGAAGGAGCTGGCCGAGGCGGAGCGAAAGTACGCCGAGCAGCTTGCCAACCTCAATGTGAGCGGTGCATGGTATTGGCCCCTGCCCGGACGGTACAAGCTGTCCTCCCTGTTCGGCTCCCGGCGCGATCCCATCACCGGGAGGGCTGACAACCACACCGGTACCGATATTCCCGCCCTGTCCGGCGAGAATATCCATGCCGCCCAGGCGGGCGTGGTGACCACGGTGGGCACCAACAAGTATTCCTCCTACGGCTACTACTGCATCATCAGCCACGGAAACGGCAGGGCGACGCTGTATGCCCATATGAAGACCCTGCCCATCGTCAAGGAGGGTCAGACGGTCGCCAAGGGACAGGTCATCGGTTATGTGGGCACCACCGGCCGGTCCACCGGCAACCACCTGCACTTTGAGCTGCGCGTCAACGGCAACCGCTCCGATGTATTGAAACTCTACTCCGGTATGACCTTCACTTCCCCCAGCGGCGGAACGATCAAAGGCGGCTGAGATACGAAAACAGGGGCACAAAGGTGCCCCTGTTTTGTTTCCGAGGAGGAACAGCGATGGAACAAAAGCAATATGAAAAGAAACGCAGGAGAAGGCTGCCCGGCTGGGCAAAGCTCGCCGTGACGGCTGTGCTCACCTTTGCGCTGACGGTGGGAGCGTTCTGCCTGGTGATGGGGCGCAGCGGAATGTCTCTGGTGGAGGGGTGGCTCCTGGCCCGCCATGCATTCGTGGACCGGACGGTGGATTTTGATGCCGCCGCGGACCGGGCGCTGTCCGCCCTTGTGGAGGGGTTGGGAGACCGCTGGTCCTGCTATCTGGACCCCGAGTGGAACCGTTATGCGGCTGAGAGCCGCACCAACAGCTATGTGGGCGTGGGCGTTACCGTGAGCTATGAACGGGAGGAGGGCCTGCTGGTGAGATCCGTGACGCCCGGCGGACCTGCGGAGCAGGCCGGGATCACCACCGGCGATCTGATCGTGGCTGTGGACGGCGTCTCCGTTGCCGGCGAAATGCGGGACAGCGCCGCCGGGTTGATCCGCGGAGAGGAGGGAAGCCGGGTCGTCCTCACGCTGCTGCGCGCCGGAGATGTGACGGAGGATGTGACCTGTACCCGCGCGCGCTTTACGACGCCTCCCGCCACGGGGGAGATGCTGGAGGGGCAGATCGGATATGTGCGCCTGAACAACTTCTATCTGGGCTCCGCCCACAGCTTCCGTGTTGCGGTGGAAGAGCTGCTGGAGCAGGGGGCGCAGGGGCTGGTCATTGACCTGCGGGACAATCCCGGAGGCTATGTGGATGAGCTGAAGCTCATTCTGGACTTTCTGCTGCCCGAGGGGCCGGTGTTTACCCAGGGCTCCCGCTGGTGGTTCCCCAGCGT
Source organism: Oscillospiraceae bacterium (assembly GCA_029009035.1). GTDB lineage: Bacteria > Bacillota > Clostridia > Oscillospirales > Oscillospiraceae > Enterenecus. The sequence goes on from JAQXJQ010000128.1 coordinate 2,973, forward strand.
CTACAAATCGGACGCCGACTGTGTGGAGGTGCCTATGGTGGCCATCGTGAACGGAGAGACCTACTCCGCCGCGGAGCTGCTGGCTGCCCAGCTGCGGGAGAGCGTGAACGCGCCCATCGTGGGAGAGCCCACCTGCGGCAAGGGCTATTCTCAGATCACCTTCCCCATGCCCAACGGCGGCGGCTTTAACCTGTCTACCGCTACTTATGCCACAGGCAGCGGCCACTCGCTCATCGGCGAGGGGCTGATCCCCGATGTGGAGATCTCCCTCATCCCGGGCGGGGATGACCAGCTGGAGGCGGCCGTTTCGCTCCTGACCAAATGAAGAGAGCCCGTTGCAGAATGTTCATCATTCTGCAACGGGCCCGGTTGTTGTGTTTACTTGCGGATGAAGAGGACGCCCAGCGTGTTGGGGCCGCAGTGAGAGGTGACAGTGCAGCCTGCGGTGGTCTCCAGGATCTCCTCAAAGCCCTCGGCCTCCAAAAGGACGTGGAGTTCGGACTGAATTTCGGGGGTGCAGCTGGTGGAGGTGATGAAGACACGCTTCTTGTCGATGTCCTTGCCGGCCAGCCGGTCTCTGGCGTAGCCGGGCAGCACCTTCGCCCACTGGCCGCGGTACTTTTTCCCCACGCCCATCTTGCCCTCCGCCAGCAGGATGCAGGGCTTCAGGTTCAGCAGGTTGGCGCCCAGGGCAGCGGCGGAGGAGCAGCGGCCGCCCTTGGCCAGATAATCCAGCTTGTCTACCACGAAAGAGGTGTCCACACGGGGCTTCAGATCCTCCAGCCTGGCCAAGATGGACTCCACGCTCTCGCCCCGCTGCGCGGCGGCGGCGGCCTCCAGCACGATGAAACCCTGACCGGTGGACAGATTTTCGGAGTCCACGGGGTAGACATGCTCCAGCTCCGCGGCAGCCAGACAGGCGTTCTGGTGGCAGGAGGAGAAGCCGGAGCCGATGTTGATGTGGATGACGGCGTCATACTCCTTGAGGAAGGGAGTGAAGAAGTCGATGTATTCCACGATGTTGATGGCGGCGGTGATAGGGAGCTGGCCGGTCTTGGTCACATGATCGAAAATGTTCTGAGGACAGATGTCCACACCGTCATGGTAGACCTGCTCGCCCAGGGTGACCGCCAGGGGGAGCAGGGAAATGTTGTAGCGCTCCAACAGCTCGGGGGACAGGTCGCAGGTGCTGTCGGATGTGATTTTGATTGCCATAGGAAGCCCTCCCAAAAACTTGATAGTTCTATCGTACCTGATTGGATTATTATATCATGAACTTCGGTAAATGCAATATTTTTGTGAGAAAGGACTCCGAACAAGGGAGCTTTGGGGACTTTCCGCCGGGAGCGGCGCATATAGAAAGGGGAGGTGAGGGCCATGGTGGCGTGGATTCGGTGGACAGGAGAAGGGAGAGGGGAGCCACTCCGGGAGGAGCGGTTGTGGGGTCTGGATGTGGCCTGCGCCGTGTTCGGAGGAGGTGACAGGCGGCGAGACCGGTGGCGGTTTGCCCGCATGGAGGAAAAAACACGCAGGCTGGGGGTGAACCGGGTGCTGGTGGCGCCGGATTTTCCCTGGCGGGAGCGGTTCCGCTCCCTTCGCATCGTGCAGCCTCTTCCCCTGTATCGCCGATGGGCGGATGTGCTGGCGCTGGGGTGGCTGGAGGGACGCCGCATCCCACCGGAGCGAAGCCGGGTCGCGCTGGCGGGAAACCATGTCTCGCCGGAGCTGCGCAGGGCGGCACTGTGCCTTGGCAGGAGGGTGCGGGAGATCGCCGTCGATGTTCCCGGCGAGGGAGGAGAGCGGTTGGCGGCGGAGCTTCGAAGGGAGTACGGCATTCCCGTGATCCCCTTTGGGAGAGAGGGAGACCTGTCCCTTTCCTTTGAGCCCTGTCCCCGACCGGGGCAGCTGCGGCTGTGGGGGGAGGAGGCGGATCTGGACGGACTGCGGCTGCAGGCGAAAGGAGTGGAGGCGCCCATAGAGGTGGAGCCGGGGGTGCTTACCCTGTTGTGGGAGCAGGGAAAGCTGGGAAAAGAGAGGCTTCGGGTCACTTTTGCGGGGCAAAATTCGCAGTAAGCCCTTGCCAATGGGCGCAAAGCGTGCTATACTAATTGACGAATTTTTGACCGACAGGTCTTTCAATACGAGAACGAAGGGAACGATTTCCACATGTCCGGACATTCCAAGTGGCATAATATCCAGAAAACCAAGGGCGCGGCGGACGCCAAGCGCTCTGCGGCCTTCACCAAGATCGCCAAGGAGATCATCGTGGCCGTCAAGACCGGCGGCAGCGGCGATCCCGCCAACAACTCCCGCCTGGCCACCGTCATTGCCAAGGCCCGCGCCAACAATATGCCCAACGATAACATCAAGCGCACCATTGAGAAGGCTCTGGGCTCCGGCAGCACCGACAGCTATGAGGCCGTCACCTACGAGGGCTACGGTCCCGGCGGCGTGGCCGTCATCGTCGAGGCCCTGACCGATAACCGCAACCGCACCGCCCCCGAGGTCCGCCACATCTTCGACAAGTACGGCGGAAACCTGGGCGCCACGGGCTGCGTGTCCTGGTCCTTCGATCAGAAGGGCGTTCTGGTCATCGAGCGCGAGGATCTGGACGAGGATACCGTGATGATGGACGCGCTGGATTGCGGCGCCGCCGACTTCGAGCCCGAGGAGGAAGTGTTCACCGTTTACACCGCCCCCGAGGACTTTGCCGCCGTGGTGTCCGCCCTGGAGGACAAGGGCTACACCTTCCTCTCCGCCCGTGTGGAGATGGTGCCCCAGAACTATGTCTCTCTCACCGATGAGGGCGACATCAAGAACATGGAGAAGCTCATTGACCTCATGGAGGACAATGACGACGTGCAGAACGTCTGGCACAACTGGGAAGACTGACATACCAAAAAAGCCCGCTGTTTTCGCAGGAAAACAGCGGGTCTCTTTGTCCAAGTCGGGCTTCGGGACTATTTTTGCAGCGAAACCCTCTGGTATTTTTTCGGGCTTCATGTTATACTATGATAATACAATGATAAGATGAGGTGAGCCTGCATGACGATGTTAATGGCCGTGTTCATGGGCTTTGTGCAGGGTGTGGCGGAGTTTCTGCCCATATCCAGCTCAGGGCACCTGTCTCTGCTTCAGCACTTTTTCGGGCTGGAGGAGGTGGACAATCTGTTCAATATCCTGCTCCACTTCGCTACCCTCGTTGCGGTGTGCGCGGTCTACCGGAAGGATATCGCGGATATGATCCTGGAGTTCTTCCGGGGCGTTGCGGCTCTCTTTACCCGGCGGGGTGAGCGGGAGGCATCTGAGGCTCCCGTGGGACGCCGGCTGGTGTTCATGGTGATTTTGGGTACCCTGCCTCTGGCGGTGGCGCTGTTGGTGGACGACGCGGTGGAGAGCCTGGGCAACAACCCTGTCTTTGTGGCGGTGATGCTGTTGGTCACCGGCTGCATCCTCTTCTTCTCCGACCGCATGGCCCGCGGACGCAAAACCGTGCGCACCATGACGGTGGGCGATGCGCTGATGGTGGGCGTCGCTCAGGCTGTGGCCACCATTCCCGGCCTGTCCCGCTCCGGCTGTACCATTTCCATGGGCATGATGAGAGGCTTTGACCGCAGCTTTGCCGTGCGCTATTCCTTCCTGCTTTCGCTGCCCGCCGTTCTGGGGGCGACGCTGCTGAAGGTGGTCAAGACCGTGACCGGTGGGGGCGTCGATCTGTCCCTGCTGCCCAAGTACATCGTCGGCATGGTGGTCGCCGGTGTGGTGGGGTATTTCTCCATCCGCCTGGTGCAGCTGCTGGCCAGCAAGGGTAAATTCGGAAAATTTGCGTATTACTGCTGGATCGCCGGCGCTGTGGCGCTGGTGGCTATGCTGGTGCTGCGCTGAGAGAAAGGACGGACAAGATGGCGTCTTCACAAAAGAAACCTGCCGCAGCGTCCAAAAAGGACGCGCCCGCAAAGAATACAAATGCCCAGCGCAGCGGCGGCAGCCGCACCCGCAGGAGTGAACCGCAGCCAAAGCCCATCCGCCGGGAGGTGGGCGGCGTGGTGTGCCTGCTGCTGGCGTTTTTCGGTATTATTACCTTTTTTCAGGTCGACGCGCTGTTTATCAACCTGTTCCGCAACCTCCTGGGCGGACTGGTGGGCTACGGCGCCTGGGCCTATCCCCCCATGCTCCTGGTGGGAGCCTATATCCTCCTGTTCCACCGTGGCCGTCCGGTGCGCCTGCGCCTGAGCTGCGCGCTGGTGTTTCCGGTGATGATGGGCTCTGTGCTCCACCTGTTCCTGGTTAAGGAGAGCTATGAGTGGGCATGGGCCATGTTCGGTCAGCTGTGGAAGAGCGGCTGCGCCAACACCAGCGGCGGCGTGGTGAGCGGTCTGCTGGCCATCGCCCTCAAAGCCGCCTTCAGCAAGGTGGGCGCGCTGGTGATGCTCATTCTGGTGGCGGCGCTGATGCTGCTGCTGGCCTTCAACCAGACCATTTCCGGCCTCTTCCACACCATTCGGGAGCGGGCGGAAAACCGCCCCCGCTATGTGCCGGAGGAAAAGCCCGAGAAGGGGAAGCCCGCTGCCGAGCCTGCCCCCGCCAAGCCCAGAAAGCAGGCTGCCATTGACATCCCCGTGGATGACAACCCCACCCTGGGCAAGGTGCCCACCCAGCCTGTGACCGGCGTGCGTAAGAAGCGGCTGTTTGACAGGATGGCCGGGACCGCCAGCCCCGATCAGGTGCTCACCGGTGAGGTCAAGCCCCCCATGGAGGAGACTCCTCCCGAGTATGAGGCCACCCCCGACCTGTCCCCTGTGATGGACAGCACCTTTGTGGACATTGTGTCCCCTGTCCCCACGAAGAAGGAGCAGCCTGCTCCCGCCGCACCCCCTCAGCCTGCGGAAGATGACCCCGTGCCGCCCCCTGTGATCCGTGAGCCGGGGGTGGAGAAGGTCAACCATGAGCAGGCCGTGCAGGCCCGGGACGAGGTGACCCGGGAGATCGAGGAGAGCATGGAGCGGGAGATCCCGGTCTACCGCTATCCCCCCCTGTCCCTGCTGACGGAGGGAAAGGGCGGCTCTGTCGCCGCCGACGAGGAGCTGCGCGCCAACCAGCGCCGCCTGCAGGATACGCTGGTGTCCTTTGGCGTGGACGCCCACATCACCGATGTGACCCGCGGTCCTGCCGTCACCCTCTATGAGCTGGAGCTGGAGCAGGGCGTGAAGCTCAATAAGATCACCAACCTCTCCGATGATATCGCCCTGGCCCTGGGCGCCAGCGCGGTGCGTGTGGCTCCCATTCCCGACAAGATCTCCACTGTGGGCATCGAAGTGCCCAACCGCCAGGTGGCCCCTGTGGCCATCCGCGATGTGATCGGCTCCCCCCAGTTCAGCCAGAGCAAGTCCAAGGTATCCTTCGCCGTGGGCAAGAACATCGGCGGAAACTGCGTGGTGGGGGATATTGCCAAGCTCACCCATGTGCTGATCGCCGGTACCACCGGTTCCGGTAAGTCCGTGTGTACCAACTCCCTCATCGTGTCCCTGCTCTACAAGTCCACCCCCGAAGAGGTGCGCCTCATCATGGTGGACCCCAAGATGGTGGAGCTGAGCGTCTACAACGGAATTCCCCATCTGCTCATTCCCGTGGTCACCGACCCCAAGAAGGCCGCCGGCGCCCTCCAGTGGGCGGTGAACGAGATGATGAAGCGTTACCGCGCCTTCTCCGAGGTGGGCGCGAAGGATCTGGAGTCCTACAATAACCACGCTGTCCGGGACGGGAAGGAGACCATGCCCAAGATCGTGGTGGTCATTGATGAGCTGGCCGACCTGATGCTGGTGGCGGCCAAGGAAGTGGAAGAGTCCATCTGCCGTGTGGCTCAGATGGGTCGCGCCGCAGGGATGCATCTGGTGATCGCCACCCAGCGTCCCTCCGCCGACGTCATCACCGGCCTGATGAAGGCCAACATCCCCAGCCGCATCGCCTTCGCGGTGGCGTCCTCTCTGGAGTCCCGCATCATTCTGGACAACACCGGCGCGGAAAAGCTGGTGGGTAAGGGCGATATGCTTTACTGTCCTCTCGGTTCCGGAAAGCCCCAGCGAATTCAGGGCTGCTTCATTTCCGAGAGCGAAGTGGCCTCTGTGGTGGAGTTCATCAAGGAGAGCGGTACCGCCCGCTACGATGAGGAAGTCATGCACGAGATCGACCGCCATGCTGAGGAGAAGGACCGCAGCGCCAAGGGCGTGGGCGGCTCCGATCCCGGCGGCGACACCGGGGACAATTACGACGAGCTGCTGCCCGCCGCCATTGATGTGGTGCTGGAGGTGGGACAGGCCTCCGTGTCCATGCTGCAGCGCCGGCTGAAGCTTGGCTATGGCCGCGCCGCCCGTCTGGTGGACCAGATGGAGGAGAAGGGGGTCATCGGTCCCTTCGAAGGCTCCAAGCCCCGCCAGCTGCTCATCACCAAGGAGCAGTGGCAGGAGATGCAGTACCGCCAGGATATGACCGCGGCGGTGCCGGAGGAGTTCCCCTTTGAGGGGGACGCCATCCCCCAGACCCACGAACTGCCCAGATTTGACGACTGAATAAGAAGGACGCATCGGCTGATGCGTCCTTCTTTTTGCATTTACCAGATCCAGCTGCCGGACTGCCGGTTTTCCAGCACATCCAGCATGGCGGAGAGCATGACGGCGGCCTCGCCGCGCTTCAGCGGTTGGGTGAGCCGGGCGTCGGGAGAGAGCACATTGACGGTCTCCATATTGGCCACGGACTGAGCCGCCCATGCAGGGGCTGCCAGCGTGGGAGCGGCGGGCACATCGCTGACCGAGAGCAGACGGTCAATGATGACGGCGGCCTCCAGCGGGGTGATCTCGGCGGCGGGGCAGAAGACCGCCTGCCCCTGTTCGTTGCTGCTGCCCCGGACGGTTCCGGTCATCAGCGCGGCGGATACATAGCCTTTTGCCCAGCCGGAGATGGCGTCGTCGTCATAAAACCCGGTGAGCGTTACATCGCTCAGCGGCGCTTCTCCCGCGGCGGACATGGCCAGAGCGAGGAACTCCTCCCGACTCAGACTCGTTCCCGGGTCAAAGCAGTAAAGCCCGTTTACTTGCCGGCCAATATAGATGCCCTCCTCTGCCAGACGCAGGGCGGCATAGGCTGCGGCCTCGCCCGCCATGTCGGAATAGGTGACTTTGGTATCCTGCTTTTTGATGACGATCTTTACGGTGGCGGGTTGCGAGATGTTCCCCTTGTCGTCAACGGCCACATAGGTGAAGGAGTCCTTGCCCTTCTTGCCCTCGTAAGGGGAGTACCAGAAGGCGGCGGAGTCCTGTTCATCCTGGGTGACCTGACCTCTGGCGGGACTGCTCACGATCTGGAAGGTGACCGGGTCGTTATCCGGGTCGGTGGCGGCAAAACGGCTGGTCACCGCAATGCCCTTGTAGGTGGACAGCTCCAGGTTTTTTGCGATGGGCGCCGAGTTGCTTTGGGGGCTGCCGGCGGTGAGTACCATGGCGGCGCCGGGGAGGGCCATGGCAGCGGCGAGCAGCAGGGAGAGAAACAGTGCGCGGTATTTCATGGTTCAAGCCTCCATAGTCAATGTATGGATAGCTTGCGCCTCATTGGCCGATTTATGCGCAAAGAAAAGCGTCTCCGGGATCATGAGATCCCGGAGACGCCCGGAGGTCAGAGATTGCTGCGGTCCTTGAGCCAGCTGGGCAGAGGACGCATTTTGATGCCGGACACGATGCCCATGGCGATGAACAGCGTGAGGGTGGAAGACCCGCCGTAGCTGAAGAAGGGGAGGGTCAGACCCACCACAGGGGTCACATAGAGGCACATACCCACATTGAGGACGGTCTGCACCATGAGCATACCGGCCAGACCCATGGCGATGTAGGCGGACATATGGCTTTTGGCACGCCGGGAGACCCAGACGCAGCGCAGGATGATGGCCAGCAGCATGAGCAGCAGGATCATACAGCCCAAAAGGCCGAACTCCTCGCCGCACACGGAGAAGATGAAGTCGGTGTGGCGCTCCGGGAGGTTGGTAGCGTAGGGGGATTGAGTCTGGGTCCCATTCAGATACCCCATGCCGGTGAGCCGGCCGGAGCCGATGGCGATGAGGGAGCGGGACTGGTGCCAGCCCCGGCCCAGGGGGTCAAGGGCGTGGTCAAAGACCACCCGGAAACGCATGATGCGGTAGTCTGTCCAGAATTTGGTGTGGGGCAGCACGAAGTTCCACAGGGCGATGACGCCGGCGATCCCGCCGCCGCCCACGCCGATGAACCACCACTTGTTCACCCCGCCCACCCAGGCCATGATGACAAACAGCAGGAGATAGACCAACACCATGCCGAAGTCGCCGGACAGAACCGCCAGCAGACCGGCGAAGACGCCGGTGAGGATGAGATACTTGAGAATGGCGCCGAGACTGCTCACATTTTTCTGGCGCTCCCGGTTGATGAGCCATGCCATCACCACCACATAGGAGAGCTTGGCGATCTCACCGGGCTGCAGCCCAAAGGGAAGGCCGGGCAGAAAGATCCAGCTGCGGTTGCCTGTGTTGTCCGAGCGGCCGAAGGGGATAATGAGAAGGATGACGATCAAACCCAGCAGCAGGAACACCCACCACCACCGCTCCAGAAGAAACTCTATGTCGATGAAGGTGACACAGATATAGATGAGTACGCCAACGCATACAAAGAGGACCTGCTTGAGGAAATAGGAGTGATACCGCAGGTTATAGCGGGTGGCGCTGTATATGAGGATCAGCCCGAATGTGCTGGCCAGCAGACACAGCAGCAGAAGCACTACATCTCCCTTTCGGAAAAACTCCCGCAGAAACTTTGGAACAGCTATGGCCCCGGCCTCCTTCCGTTAAATTTATAAATAAGTATAGCACACAGGATAGATTTGTGCTATACTGATTTGAAAAGTTGAGGTGAATGACCGTGAAATTGATATCCCGAAGCCCGGAGGAGACCCGGGCCATCGCAGGCCGGTTGGCGGACGCCCTCCACGGCGGGGAGGTGGTGGCCTTCACCGGCGATCTGGGCGCGGGAAAGACCGCCTTTGTCTCCGGTATGGCCAAAGCCCTGGGTGTGGAGGACCGGGTGACCAGCCCCACCTTTACCATCGTCAACGAGTATGAGGGGGGACGGCTGCCCCTGTTCCACTTTGATATGTATCGCCTGGAGGATGCGGACGAGCTGTTCCACATCGGCTGGGAGGATTATCTGGCCCGAAACGGCGTATGCGCCGTGGAATGGAGCGAAAATGTGGAGGAAGCCATTGAGGAGGACGCCATTCGGGTGTCCATCCTTCGGGGCGAGGATGACAACAGCCGGGTCATCACCATTGAGGGGGTGGAACTGTGAAGATCCTGGCACTGGAGACATCGGCCACAACGGCCAGCGTCGCGGTGACGGAGGATGAAAAGCTGCTGGCCCAGTCCTTTCAGAACAGCGGCCTGACCCATTCCGCCACCCTGATGCCCATGGCGGCGGATCTGCTGAAAAACAGCGGGCTGAAGCTGGAGGAGATGGATGTCATCGCCGTGGCGGTAGGCCCCGGTTCCTTTACCGGTGTGCGCATCGGCGTGGCGGCGGCCAAGGGCCTGGCATGGGCGCAGGACAAGCCCTGCGCGCCCTGCTCCACCCTGGAGTCCATGGCGTGGCAGTGCGCCCACATGGGGGGCGAGATCTGCGCCGTGATGGACGCCCGCCGCAATCAGGTCTACAACGCCCGGTTCCGCGCCCGAAACGGGGATCTGGAGCGTCTGTGTCCGGACCGTGCCATCGGCCTTGAGGAGCTTTTGAAGGAGCTGAAGCAGTCCGGGTCCCCCCAGATCCTGGTAGGGGACGGCACGCAGCTCTGCCTGCGGGCCTTTGAGGGCGAAGAACTCGACCTGCGAGCTGCGCCTCCCCATCTGGTATACCAGAGCGCCTGGGGCGTGGCCAGAACGGCAGTGGAGCTGGCAAAGGCGGGGCGCCTTGTGACGGCGGGGGAGCTGAACCCGGAATACCATCGCTTAAGCCAGGCCGAACGGGAGCGCCTGGAGCGGGAGCAACAAAGAACCGAAGAAAGACCATAAACAGAAAGGGAGAGATGTTAGATGTACAAGAACAACCCCAAGGTCCATGTGATGGATCATCCTCTGGTGTCCCACAAGCTGACCATCATGCGTGACAAGAACACCAGCGTGAAGGACTTCCGAGAGCTGGTGTCCGAGATCGGTATGCTCATTACCTACGAGGCCACCCGTGATCTGCCCCTGACCACCAAGAAGATCGAGACCCCCATCTGTGAGGCCGAGATGCCCACCCTGTCCGGCAAGAAGATGGCCGTGGTGCC
>JAQXJQ010000129.1 GCA_029009035.1 Oscillospiraceae bacterium
GGCCCGCTCCACTTCAGCTCGGAGGAGGGGGTGCTCGCCTGCGAACACTGCGAGAGCACCTTCACCGTCCCCGAGGTGGAGGAGCTTTACCGGGAGAAGGACGAGAGCGCGGCAGAGGCCTTCCGCAAGGCCAACGAGAACCCCACCGAGGCGGAATGGGACGCCTCGGACATCACGGAGGACTGGGGCGAGGAGGCGGAGCATATGCGCGCCTACACCTGCCCCTCCTGCGGCGCCCAGCTCATCTGCGACGACACCACCGCCGCCACCAGCTGCCCCTACTGCGACAACCCCACCATTGTGCCCGGTCAGTTTGACGGGGCGCTGCGGCCGGACTATGTCATCCCCTTCAAGCTGGACAAGAAGGCGGCCATCGCCGCGCTGAAGGAGCACTACAAAAAGCGCCCCTTCCTGCCCAGGGCCTTCAGCGACAGGAACCATCTGGAGGAGATCCGGGGTGTGTATGTGCCCTTCTGGCTCTTTGACGGCGAGGCGGAGGCGGATTTCGCCTTCCACGCCGCCAACTCCATCACCCACCGGGAGGGGGATTACCGGGTGACCAACACCTCCCACTTCGATGTGCGCCGCTCCGGCGTCATCACCTTTGAGAAGGTGCCCGCCGACGCCTCCCGCGCCATGGATGACGACTATATGGACTCTCTGGAGCCCTATGACTACGCAGAGCTTACCAAGTTCTCCACCGCCTATCTCCCCGGCTATCTGGCCAACCGCTATGACGTCTCCGTGGAGGAGAATACCCAGCGGGCGGGCCGGCGGGTGGTGAACACCGCCGAGGCCATCATGCGGGGGGATGTGAGCGGCTACGCCATGGTGAGCACCACCAGAAACGATGTCTATGTCCGGGGCGGCAAGGTCCATTACGCCCTGCTGCCCGTGTGGATCCTGAACACCAACTGGGCGGGCAAGCATTTCGTGTTCGCCATGAACGGCCAGACCGGCAAGCTGGTGGGCGACCTGCCCGTGTCCAAAGGGCGGTTCTGGGGGCTGTGCGCCGCCATCACCGCCGGATTGGGCGTCATCTCCAGCGCGCTGTTTCTGCTGCTGCGCTGAAAGGGGGAGAAGATACGATGAAACGAAAGCTCTGTTCTCTCCTGCTCCTGCTGGGGCTGTGCGCGGCCCTTGTGCTGCCCGCCTTTGCCCAAACCTATCTGGGCGTTGCCTCCAATGTGATGGATATTGAGAATCTGCTCACCCGGGAGGAATATGATGCGCTGGAGGAAAAGGCGCTGCAGATCTCCGAGCAGTATCACTGTATGGTGTATATCGTCACCGTGTGGGACTACCGCGACTACGATCTCCGCTCGGTGGAATATGCCGCCGAGACCATCTATCGGGAAAGGGATCTGGGCTGGGGCGAGGATCACACCGGCATCCTCCTGCTGCTGAGTATGAAGGAGCGGGACTATGACCTGTGCGCCTACGGCGACTGGGCCCACTATGCCTACACCGACTACGGCAAGGAAAAGCTGGCCGATCGGTTTTTGGATAACTTCCGCGAGGATGACTGGTACGGCGGCTTCTCCGACTATCTGGACTACTGCGCCGTGATGATGGAGAAGGCGGCGGCGGGCAACCCGCTGGATGTGGGCAGCGAGCCTGTTCCCGTGGCCCCCGTGATCGCGGGCTGCTTCGGCGTCAGCTTCGTGGTGGCCCTCATCGTCTGCCTTGTCCTGCGGGGAAGCATGAAGTCCGTGAAGGAGGCCTCCGCCGCGGGGAACTATGTGAAGCGTGACGGCGTGCGCTTCACCCGCCGGGAGGATCGGTATCTCACCACCACCCACAGCCGTGTGTACAGCCCGGTGAACAAATCGGGCGGCAGCGGCGGCGGGACCACCATCAACTCCGGCGGCTTCTCCCACTCCGGCGGAAAGTTCTGAGGCGGAAAAACCGGTGGGGCTCCTTTTGGAGCCCCACCGTAGCGTGTCGAAAAACTTCGACACGCTTCTCAGAAATGCAAGCATTTCTTCGAGGGGATGCAGTTCGCTTCGTCGCACTCGCTATGCTCGCACGCTTGCGAACTGAGGAGTGTTTTTTCTGAGGCACATGTCCTCAGAAAAAACGGATTTCACTTTCTTCCGTCATCTGCGGATGACGGAACTCTGCGAGGCTCTTACACTTCGTGCAGGTAAATCTGGCTTTTTCGACAGTCTGCGGTGGGGCTCCTTTTGGAGCCCC
>JAQXJQ010000130.1 GCA_029009035.1 Oscillospiraceae bacterium
CCAGGGAAACCGCTACTGCCGCCTTGACTCTCCCAGAGGGAGAGCCAAGGGGTGTGTCAAAAACCTCCCCTTTCCCCCGAATAGTGCCAAAAATCGTTAGAAAATCAAATTGTGCTTCCGGCCGGTCCCCGCTATAATGTAGCATAGGAAGAACTATAACATGGGAGGTTTCGCCATGACCGTGACACTGCTGTCCCGCGCCGGGACCATGACCCTCTCCGCCGACCCGGGCCAAAGCCTTCTGGACCTGGTCCGCGCCCGGGAGGGACTCCCCATCCACGCCCCCTGCGGCGGACAGGGCACCTGCGGAAAATGCACCGTATATCTGGTGGACGGCCGGGGCGAGACCCCCGTGCTGGCCTGCCGCACCCCCGCCCGGGACGGCATGGTGGTCCGTCTGCCCGACGCCGCGCCCCTGTGCGTGGAAAGCGCCGCCTCCACCGACGCCCCCGTGGTCCCCGACGGGGGACAGGAGGGCTTTGGCGTGGCCTGCGACATCGGAACCACCACCGTGGTGTGCCACCTCATGGATCTGGCCACCGGCCGGTGCCTTGCCACCGTGGGCGAGGGCAACGCCCAGCGCTCCTACGGCGGCGACGTGATCGCCCGCATCAAGGCCTCCATGGAGGGGCGGCGCAGCGCCCTCACCTGCGCCATTGTGGATCAGCTTTCCCGGATGATCGGGGCGCTCTGCCGCCACGCGGGCATTGAGACCGCCGAGGTGCGCAAAATGGCGGTAGCCGCCAACACCACCATGCTCCATCTGTTTGCCGCCCTCCCCCCCGACGGGATGGGCGCCGCTCCCTTCACCCCCGTATCCCTCTTCGGCGACGAGTGGGACGCCAAAGCCCTGGGCCTGCCCTTCGAGGGCAGCGTGTACCTCCTCCCCGCCGTGTCCGGCTATGTGGGCGGCGACATCACCGCCGACCTGCTGGCCGCGGGCCTCGCCCACGAAGACAGGCCCGTGCTGCTCATCGACGTGGGCACCAACGGCGAGATGGCCCTGGGCTGCGGAGATTACTTCGTCTGCTGCTCCACCGCCGCCGGCCCCGCCTTTGAAGGGGCGCAGATCTGCTGCGGCATGGCCGCCGCCGCCGGCGCCGTCTCTCAGGTGGAGTATCGGGACGGCGAGGTGCGCTGCTCGGTCATCGGCGGCGGGGAGGCTGTGGGCCTGTGCGGCTCCGGCCTCATTGACGCCATGGCGGTCATGCTCCGCCTGGGCGCGGTGGACGAGACCGGCCGGATGCTGGACATCGAGGAGGACGAGGACGAGATCCCCGAAGAAGCCCTCCCCTACCTCTTCCTGTGGCAGGACAGTCCCGCCTTCCGCCTCAGCGAGAAGGTGTGGGTCACCCAGGCCGATGTGCGCAAGCTCCAGCTGGGCAAGGGCGCCATCGCCGCCGGTGTGCGGGTGCTGATGGACGCCTACGGCGTGGGCTTTGAGGGCGTGAGCGCCCTGCTGCTGGCCGGCGGCTTCGGAAACTACATCCGCCCGGAAAGCGCCGCCCGCATCGGGCTCATCCCCGCCGAGCTTCTCTCCGTCACCCGGCCCGTGGGCAACACCGCCGCCAAGGGCGCGCAGATGGCCCTGCTCTCCTCCGCCGCCCGGGAGGAGCTGGCCCGGCTGCAGAAAAATATGGATTACCGGGAGCTGTCCGGCCTGCCCGCCTTCAACGAGGCGTACATGGAGGCCATGATGTTCCCCGAGGAGGAGTAATATGACCACCGAAGAACTGCTGAAGCTGGCCGGCGACTGCGGCTTTGACCACGCCGGTCCCCTGGACCCCGCGTTGCTGGAGTTCAACCCCGCCGTCCGGGATATGTGCCGCGCCGACACCTGCCGCAGCTACGGCAAGAACTGGTGCTGCCCGCCCCACTGCGGCACGCTGGAGGAGTTTGCAAGCCGTGCCGCCCCCTTCCGCCGGGGCATCCTCGTCCAGTCCACCGGCGAAATGGAGGACGATTTTGATGTGGAGGCCATGATGGACACCGAACACGCCCACAAGGAGCGCTTCAACGAGCTATGCCGCCGGGTGAGAGAGCAGTATCCCCACTGTTTCCCCATGGCCGCGGGGGCCTGTTCCCTCTGCCCCACCTGCACCTGTCCCGACGCTCCCTGCCGCTTCCCCGGCAAAAGCGTCCCCTCCATGGAGGCCTGCGGCCTGGTGGTGAGCAAGACCTGCGAGGACGCCGGCCTGCCCTACTACTACGGCCCCAAGACCATCACCTTTACATCCTGCATTTTGATTGATTAAACCGATGGGCCCGCTGCAGAGTGAACATTCTGCAGCGGGTTTGTTTTTTCGTGGGGCGCGACGACTCGGCGCGCCAGAAGCCCCGCAGCGTTAAGAAAATATGCCGGTGGCATATTTTTAGCGTAGGCCGCAGCGGCTATGCCGCGAGGAAAGGGCAGTGCGTCGTTAGAGGAAGGCTTTTGGCGCACCCCCTGGCTCTCCCTCTGGGAGAGCTGTCGCCGCCAAAAGGCGGTGACTGTGTGGGTATCGGCCCCGCTGCCCTCTCCGTAAAAAATCGAAGATTTTTGCCACCTCTCCCATAGGGAGAGGCAAGGCGGCTGCACCCCGAAATGATTGCCGCATCAACGCAAAAGCCCGTTGCAGAGTGAAAG
>JAQXJQ010000131.1 GCA_029009035.1 Oscillospiraceae bacterium
TTTTGTGGGGCGCGACGACTCGGCGCGCCAAAAAAGCCCCGCGGCGGCTATGCCGCGAGGAAAGGGCAGTGCGGTAAAACAACCCCTCCGTCTGCCCTTCGGGCAGCCACCTCCCCGTGCACAGGGGAGGCTTTTAGCACACCCCGCAATGATTACCCCATCAACGCAAGAGCCCGTTGCAGAGCGATCGTTCTGCAACGGACCCTTTTCGTGTTACAGCAAAATGACTCCGGCCTCGTGGCAGGCGTTCAGGGTGCGCTCGTCCCACACGCTGGCCTGCACCTCGCCGATGTGGGCCTTGCCCAGCAGGAACATGGACACACGGCTCTGGCCGATGCCGCCGCCGATGGTGAGGGGCAGCTGACCGTCCAGCAGCAGCTTGTGGAAGGGCAGCTCCCGGCGGTTGTCGCAGCCGGCGGCGGTGAGCTGGCGGTCCAGAGACTCGGGGCTCACCCGGATGCCCATGGAGGACAGCTCCAGCGCCTGCTCCAAAATGGGGTTCCACACCAGCAGATCGCCGTTGAGGTCCCAGTCATCGTAGTCGGGCGCGCGGCCGTCGTGAGGCTTGCCGGACTTCAGCGCGCCGCCGATGCCCATGAGGAAGGTGGTGGGGTGGTCCTTCACCCATGCGCTCTCCCGCTCTTTGGCGGTGAGCTCGGGCCACAGATCCTCCAGCTCCTGGGTGGTGACGAAGGAGACCTCCCGGTCGATGAGGGGCAGGGGGGTGAGCTGGGGGTACACGGCGCGGAGGGTGCTCTGGGTATCGGCCAGAGCGTTCACGATGGTGCCCACGGTGTCCTTGAGGTAGTCTACGGTGCGGTCGCGGGGGGCGATGACCTTTTCCCAGTCCCACTGGTCCACATAGACGGAGTGGATGTTGTCCAGCTCCTCGTCCCGGCGGATGGCGTTCATATCGGTGTACAGCCCCTCACCCACGGAGAATTGGTAGCGCCACAGGGCCATGCGCTTCCACTTGGCCAGGGAGTGGACCACCTGGGCGTCCCGGCCGGCGTCGGGGATGTCGAAGCTGACGGCGCGCTCCACGCCGTTGAGATCGTCGTTCAGACCGGTGGAGGCTTCCACGAACAGGGGGGCGGAGACGCGGCGGAGATGGAGCGCACCGCCCAGGTTGTCCTCAAACAGGCGCTTGAGCAGGGCGATGGCCCGCTGGGTGTCGTAGAGGTTGAGGCAGGTGGTGTAGCCCCGGGGGATCACGGTGGTCAGCATAAAAAGCCCTCCTTGAATGGAAAAACCATAAAAACTGATAAATATTATATCCTTTTGCACGCTAAATTGCAACTGTGAAAAATGGAAAAGCTTTGCCAAATGTGAACAAAAGTGAATTGTATTTTGCGGCGCTGTATGTTACAATATGTTAATAAGACGATGCGAAAGGATGGTTTCCTATGGTTCCGAATTTTGAAGCAAAACTCAACGAGTACGCGCACCTTCTGGTGGAGGTGGGCCTCAATCTTCAGCCCGGTCAGACCCCCCACATCAACAGCGAGGTCTCCTGCGCGCCCCTGACCCGCCTGTGCGTGGCCGCCTGCTATGAGAAGGGCGCCCGCGAGGTGGTGGTGAGCTGGCGTGACGAGGTCTGCACCCGTGAGCGCTATCTCCACGCCCATGAGGACGTGTTTTCCGAGTTCCCCGGTTATATGAAGGACAAGTATCAGTGGATGCTGGACAAGGGCTGCCCCAACCTCTCCGTCATCGGCGAGGACCCCGAGATGCTCAAGGGCGTGGACCCCGGGCGCATCCGTGCCGCCCAGCTGGCTGCCGTGGAGCCCACCAAGCCCTGGTATGACGCCATGATGGCCAGCCGTTTCCCCTGGTCCATCGGCGCCTATCCCACCCGCTCCTGGGCGGAGAAGGTCTTCCCCGACAAGAAGGGGGAGGAGGCCGTGGACGCCCTGTGGGACGCCATCTTCTCTGTCTGCCGCATCAACGGCGACGGCAAGGGGGTGGAGCGCTGGAAGGAGCACGTGGAGAACACCGCCCGCCGCTCCAAGCTGCTCAACGACTACAACTTCAAGACCCTGCACTACACCAACTCCCTGGGTACCGACCTCACCGTCACCCTGCCGGAGGACCATGTGTGGGCCGGCGGCGCAGAGGTCAGCGGCGACGAGGGCATCCCCTTTGTGGCCAACATCCCCACCGAGGAGATCTTCACCGCACCCCGCTGGGACGGGGTGA
>JAQXJQ010000132.1 GCA_029009035.1 Oscillospiraceae bacterium
CAGCGTGCGAGGAACGAGCCGCTGACTGAGAGGGCCCATCTGCACCCTCTCCGTCAAAAACCAAAGATTTTTGCCACCTCTCCCAAAGGGAGAGGCAAGGCGGCTGCGGGGCTTTTTTGGCGCGCCGAGTCGTCGCGCCCCACGAAAAAACAAGCCCGCAGCAGATTTTCTGCTGCGGGCCCATCAAACTCAGAGAATGACCAGTTCGCCGTTCTGCGCATCCACGGTCAGGGTGGTATCGGGAGCCACATCGCCGGCGATGATCTTCCGGCCCACCAGATTTTCCACGGTGTGCTGGAGGTACCGGCGCAGAGGCCGGGCGCCGTACATGGGGTCGTAGGCGGCATCCAGGATCTGCTGGCGGGCGGCGTCGGTGAGCTCCACGCTCAGCCGCTTGTCCGCCAGACGGCGGTTGAGTCCGGCCAGCAGCAGGTCGATGATGTGGTAGATGTTGTCCTTTGTCAGGGGCTTGTAGAACACGATCTCGTCCAGACGGTTGAGGAACTCCGGGCGGAAGGAGCGCTTCAGAAGCTCCTCCACCTGAGCGCGGGCTCCCGGGCTGATCTCGCCGTCCTCCCCGATGCCGTCCAGCAGGAACTGGCTGCCCAGGTTGGAGGTGAGGATGATGATGGTGTTCTTGAAGTCCACGGTGCGGCCCTGGCTGTCGGTGATGCGGCCGTCATCCAGCACCTGGAGCAGCACATTGAACACATCGGGATGGGCCTTCTCCACCTCGTCGAAGAGCACCACGGAGTAGGGGTGGCGGCGCACCGCCTCGGTGAGCTGACCGCCCTCCTCATAGCCCACATATCCGGGAGGAGCGCCGATGAGGCGGGACACGGAGAATTTCTCCATATACTCGCTCATGTCGATGCGCACCAGGTTTTTCTCGCTGTCAAACAGCGCCTCGCTGAGGGTCTTGGCCAGCTCCGTCTTGCCCACGCCGGTGGGGCCCAGGAACAGGAAGGAGCCGATGGGCTTATTGGGGTCGGCAATGCCGGCGCGGGAACGGAGGATGGCCTCCGCCACCAGACGCACCGCCTCATCCTGACCCACCACGCGCTTGTGGAGGATGTCCTCCAGATGGAGCAGCTTCTCCCGCTCGCCCTCCATGAGCTTGGCCACGGGGATGCCGGTCCAGCGCTCCACGATGCGGGCGATCTCCTCCTCGGTGACCTTGTCACGGAGCAGATTGTCCTCCTTGGAACGGGCGGCAACGCTCTCGCTCTCCTCCAGCTCCTTCTTCAGGGTGGGGATGGTGCCGTACTGCAGCTGGGCCGCCTTCTCCAGGTCGTACTCCCGCTGGGCCTTCTCCAGCTGGGCGTTGGCGCTCTCCAGATCCTCGCGGAGCTTCTGCACCCGGCCGATGGCGTTCTTCTCGTTCTCCCACTTGGCCTTGCCGGCGTTGAACTCATCCCGCAGCTCCGCCAGTTCCTTCTGGACCTCGGCCAGATGGGCGCGGGACAGCTCGTCGTCCTCCTTCTTCAGGGCGGCCTCCTCGATCTCGTGCTGGATGATCTTCCGGGAGATCACATCCAGCTCGGTGGGCATGGAGTCCATCTCGGTGCGGATGAGGGCACAGGCCTCGTCAATGAGGTCGATGGCCTTGTCGGGGAGGAACCGGTCGGTGATATAGCGGTCGGAGAGGGTGGCGGCGGCCACGATGGCGCCGTCGGTGATCTTCACACCATGGAACACCTCATAGCGCTCCTTCAGTCCGCGCAGGATGCTCACCGCGTCCTCCACGGTGGGCTCGTTCACCATGACGGGCTGGAAGCGCCGCTCCAGAGCGGCGTCCTTCTCGATATACTGGCGGTACTCGTTCAGCGTGGTGGCGCCGATGCAGTGCAGCTCGCCCCGGGCCAGCATGGGCTTGAGCAGGTTGCCCGCGTCCATGGCGCCCTCGGTCTTGCCCGCGCCCACGATGGTGTGCAGCTCGTCGATGAACAGGATGATGCGCCCCTCGGAGCTTTTCACCTCGTTCAAAACGGCCTTCAGCCGCTCCTCAAACTCGCCGCGGTACTTTGCGCCGGCGATGAGCGCGCCCATATCCAGGGCAAAGATGGTCTTGTCCTTCAGTCCCGCGGGGACGTCGCCCTTGACGATCCGCTGGGCCAGACCCTCGGCAATGGCAGTCTTACCCACGCCGGGCTCACCGATGAGCACGGGATTATTCTTGCTCTTTCGGGACAGAATACGGATGACGTTGCGGATCTCGTCGTCCCGGCCAATGACGGGGTCCAGCTTGTTCTGCCGTGCCCGCTCCACCAGGTCGCTGCCGTACTTCTTCAGGGCCTCATAGGTCTCCTCCGGGTTGTCGGAGGTCACCCGCTGGCTGCCCCGCAGGGCGGCCAGGGCCTGCATGACCTTCTCCCGCTCCACCCGGTAGGTGCGGAAAAGCTCCTTCACGCCGCCCTCGGCGGTATCAATGAGGGCCAGCAGCAGATGCTCCACCGAGATAAACTCATCCTTCATGCCGGCGGCCACGCTCTCCGCAGCCTTCAGGGTGCGGTCCATGGCGGCGGTGATATACACCTTATCCGCGTCCCGGCCCGCGCCGGACACCTTGGGCAGCTTCTCCACCTCATGGCGCACAGCGGCGCGGAAGGACTCCACCGTCATGCCCATATTGGCCAGCAGCTGGGGGATGAAGCCCCCCTCCTGCTCCACCAGAGCGGTCAGCAGATGGCACTGCTCGATCTGGGGATTGCCGTGCTCCACCGCCAGGTCCCGGGCGGACTGGATGGCCTCCAGAGATTTCTGGGTATACTGGTTCATGTTCATAAACTCAACTCCTTTGCCGGGCACAGGCTTTGCCCATGCCCTACTGCTATTTCTGAGGATAGTATATCCCCTTCGCGGCAAAATTCATGAACAGATTGTAAACAATTAGCACTCTCATCAAGAGAGTGCTAATTACGGCATTTCTATTCTCTTTTACCCTACCGTCGGGCCGGCATCCTCCATCTGCCGCTGGTGCTCCACCAGATCGGCCAGGGTAATGCGGTCCACCACATCGGAGACGGCGCGATAGATCTCCTGCCAGAGCCAGACGGTGACGCACGCTCCGCTGCGGTCGCAGAAGGCGCCGTCGGTGGCGCACTCCACCGGGGCGAGGTCCCCCTCCAGCGGGCGGAGGATGTCCCCCACGGTGTATTCCTCCGGTGCGCGGGTGAGAAGATAGCCGCCTCCCGCTCCCCGGACAGAGCGCACCAGCCCCATACGGCTGAGGGGGGTGACGATCTGCTCCAGATACTTGTCGCTGACCTGCTGGCGCCGGGACACATCCTTGAGGGAGACCGGTCCGTCCCCGCCGCAGCAGGCCAGATCCACCATCAGCCGCAGGGCATAGCGCCCCTTTGTCGATATCTTCATCCCCAGCCTCTCCCTTCCGGACAGTTTTCCCATTGGTTCAGTATGCATTATCATACCACGGAATGGCCGGAATTTCAATCTCTGCCTCAGGCGCTCAGGTCGGCAATTTCCTCCTCCGCCTCCCGCCAGGTATCCGCGGAAAAGCAGAACACGCCGTCCAGATATACCTCCACATGACCTCTCACCGATCTCAGTTCGTACATTCCCCGCACTTCCTTTCCTTTTGACGGTTTGATCATACGTCAATATCTGTCCAATATTTCGGACTTTTCTCCCCCGGGACGGTCTGCACTTTTTCCATGTGTTTTGTTTGCCTTTTTCCGGGAAGTGTGGTATACTATGGCCGATTTGGATACGACAGAGAGGAACAAGATCATGGAAATCAACGGTACTGAAGTACAGGAAGTGTATTTTTATAAAGATCTGGGGCTGTCCGAGGCCACTATGAAGGCCCTGGAGAAAAAGGGCTTCACCCAGGCCACCGCCATTCAGGGCGGCGCCATCCCCTTCTTCATGGATTGGAAGGATGTGGTGGCAAAGGCCCCCACCGGCACCGGCAAGACCTACGCCTTCGGCATCCCCATGGTGGAGCACATCGACCCCGCGCTTGACACTGTGCAGGCGCTGATCCTTGCCCCCACCCGGGAGCTGGCCATCCAGATCCGGGACGAGCTGCGGGACCTCTGCGCCTTCCGCGAGGGCGTGCGGGTGGTCTGCCTCTACGGCGGACAGCCCATCGACAAGCAGATCACCCAGCTCAAGGCCCACCCCCAGATCGTGGTGGCCACCCCCGGCCGCCTCATGGACCACATGAAGCGCCGCACCGTAAAGCTGGACAGCGTGCAGACCGTGGTGCTGGACGAGGCCGACCGGATGCTGGACATGGGTTTCATTCAGGACGTCACCCGTATTCTGGACCGGATGCCCCACCGCCGCAATCTGGGCCTGTTTTCCGCCACCATCAGCCGGGAGGTCATGGATATCTCCTGGGTCTATCAGCGTGACCCTGCGGAGATCACCGTCCGCCCCGTGGAGGAAAATCGCCCCGACATCCAGCAGTATCAGATCGAGCTGGACGGCCGGGAAAAGAAGCTGGACACCATGCTGGCTCTGCTGAACGGCGGTCAGTATGAGCGCGCCATCGCCTTCTGCAACACCAAGAATATGACCGACCGTCTGGCGGGCCTTTTGAAGATGAACGGCGTCTCCTGTGAGGCCATCCACGGCGATATCGCCCAGAAAGCCCGGGAGGCCGTCCTGAAGAAGTTCAAGGAGGGCAAGCTGCGGGTGCTGGTGGCCACCGACGTGGCTGCCCGCGGTCTGGACATCGACGATGTGGATGTGGTGTTCAACTACGATGTGCCCGATGAGCAGGAGTACTACATCCACCGCATCGGCCGCACCGGACGGGCCAGAAAGCACGGCGTGGCCTACACGCTGGTGGCCTCGGTCACCGAGTCCATCAAGATGCGGGAGATCGCCCGCACCACCCGCGCCGAGCTGCAGCTGCTGAAATACGACAAGGACGGCTGCCTGATGCTGGTGGAATAAAAGCTGATCGCTCAGCCGGACATAATTTTTATGTCCGGCTGTTTTGTTAGGAGGTATGTTATGAATATTCGCGTACTGGCCGTGGGCGATGTGGTGGGCGAGTGCGGCATGGACTTTCTGCGCCGCAAGCTGCCCGGACTCAAAAAGCTGTACG
>JAQXJQ010000133.1 GCA_029009035.1 Oscillospiraceae bacterium
TTCTCCGGCGACATGTGCGTCGGAGAAAACACTTCTCGGCCTGCAAACGTGCGAATCGTCCGCCCTCGGCGGACGGTGAGTGCGCTGCCGCAGGCCGCAGCTTATTCGTCGGCAAAGTCTTTGACTTTGTCGACGATTTGAATCCCCGTGCAGCTTTGCTGCACGGGGATTTCCATATCGGTCTTTACTTGGACTTCAGCGCCTGAGCCAGCTGGTCGGGGCAGGAGGTGGGCTTGGGGCCGCACTTGATGCCCTCCAGACGGCGGATGGCCTCCTCACGGGTCATGCCCACCATCAGCGCGGACACGCCCTGCAGGTTGCCGCTGCAGCCGCCCACCACACGCACAGCCTGAATGACATCCCCCTCCAGGTCGATCTCCATATAACGGGAACAGACGCCCCTGGGATGATAAGTAATCGTCTCCATGACAATTTTCTCCTTTCTTGACGGTCTTCCAAGAGACCACGGTTTACAATACGATCAGACCGTACAGCCTGCTCATGCGCTCCAGGTCCTCCCGCTCCAGCTCGCCGGTGCCGTCATAGAAGGCACGGCCCTGATAGACCCGCAGGGCCGCCTCCAGAAGCTCGGGCACATCGGACCACAGGCACAGCGCCCGGGTCACGGCATACTGCTCCTCCGCGAACATATCCACATCATCCTGCTCCAGAATGGAGATCTTCACCGCACCCACGGGATCGTCCTCGGCCTCGATGATGTCCTCCAGCAGGTCGGGAGAGCACTCGATCTCCTCCCCCACATCAATGGTGCGGGTGACAAAGCAGGGAGCGGTACCGGATGCGCAGGGGATCACATCGGGATCGTGCTCGGCAGGCTCATAGGCCCACACCCGGATCCCATTCTCACCCACATGGAACAGGGGGATGGTGGCATAGGCGGACAGCTGCTCCAGCAGTTCCTCCGCCAGTTCCTCCGCGCAGTTGAGGCCGAAGGCGGCGGCGCCCATGCCCTCCGCCACAAAAAGGGCCGCGGGCATCTGCACGCGGGTGGGGGACTCTCCATCCTCATCGCAGACCCAGGACACCCAAAGCTCGTCACATCCCCGCTCCCTCGCCGCCAGCATGGCGGCACGGGCCTCAGCCATGGTGGTCATGGCATTGATATGGGCAGCCCCGCCGTGAGCGGTCATACGGGACTGGTAGGCACTGACGATCTCCTCAAAACCGCACTCCCCGGCGGGAGTCACATCCAGCCCCAGGGGGCCAAGCACTTGTTCAAATATGGGCACAGCAGCGTCCATGATACCGTTTTACTCCTTTACAGACCTGTTATTTTTAACTATGGTAGTATACCAGACCTCACGGCGGATAGCAATACCTTTTCCCACCGTTTCCCCTGAATTCTCCAATTTTTTATCAAAAAAGTTCCAAAGCATTTACATTTTCTCCCGCTGTGCTATACTGGGATCATTCACAACAAAAGGAGCGATCCCCTATGAAACGCGTGCTGTGCCTGCTGTGTGCCGTCGCCCTGACGGCGCTCACCGCCTGCTCCTCCGGAGCGAACCCCTCCCCTTCCGCGGAACCTTCCCCCTCCGCCTCCGGGGAGCCGTCTCCCGCCCCTTCGCAGTCCCCCATCCCCTCTGAGGAGCCTTTGCAGACCCCCTCTTCCGAGCCCGTGTTCCGCAATCCCCTCACCGGCCTTCCCATGGAGGAGGACACCGCCGCCCGCAAACCCATCGCCATCATGCTCAACAATCTCAAAGCCGCCATGCCCCAGCAGGGCAACAGCCGGGCCGACATCATCTATGAGGTGCTGGCCGAAGGCGGCATCACCAGAATGCTGGGCGTCTATCACGATGTGTCCGGTCTGGGCCGGGTCGGCTCCATCCGCTCCGCCCGCCTGTACTATCTGCAGCTGGCCATGGGCCATGACGCGGTATTCGTCCATGCCGGCGGAAGCCCCGAGTTCTACGAAACGCAGTCCGCGCAGAAGCTGACCACCATCGACGGTGTCAACGGCCCCTACTCCGGCTCCGGCATCTTCTTCCGGGACCGGGACCGCATCGCCGGCAATCACTACGCCTATGAGCACTCCCTGCTCTCCTCCGGTGAAAACCTCACCTCCATTCTGGGCAAGAAGGGCCTTCTGGGAGATCATAAAGCGGGCTATACCTATGAGATGAGCTTCGCCGAGGACGGCACCCCCGCCGGCGGTTCCCCCGCTTCCGACGTCACCGTCCGCTTCCTCGCAAACGGAAAGTCCACCTCCTTCCATCTGGGCAGCGACGGCTATGAGGTCTCCCAGTACGGCAGCGCGTACATCGACGGCAATGACAATTCCACCGTCACCGTCACCAATGTGATCATCCTGCAGACCCGCTGCACCGTGCTGGACGACGCCGGCCGCATCGCGGTGGATCTCTCCTCCGGCGAGGGCTGGTTCGCCTGCGGCGGCAAAATGATCCCCATTTACTGGGAAAAGGGCGCCGCGGAGCAGCAGCTGCGCTACTACACCGTGGACGGCACTCCCCTGACCCTGGGCTGCGGCAGGAGCTATGTGTGCATCATCTCTCAGACCGGCACAGTGGACGCCAACTGAATACTCCCATAGATAAAAGGAGGTCCGTTGCAGAACGAAAGTTCTGCAGCGGATCCCTTTTGTTTTATCGTTCCACAGGGGTCCCGACCAGGCCCAGAGCCCATTGCCCTTGCCGCGCAGCGGTTTCCATAACACTGCAAATAATTGATGGCGCAAATAGTTTTCCACAGCTTCCACAGAGTTTTCAACATTGTGGAAGTCTTGTGGCAGAGCAGCTTCCCCGATAATTGGAATAAAATGTAAAGCCCTGTAACCCCACTTTTTCATTGGACTAAAGTGCCGGTTTTTATTTACATAAAATTGTCACTCAGCCCTTGCTGATGTCCAGGCTGGCTCTGGCGTTCAGCTCCCACCCGGCGGTGTTCCCGGCCAGGTACTCATAATAACCCTGACACCCTATCATCGCCGCATTATCACCGCACAGAGCCAGAGGAGGCAGCCACAGCCTGGCTCCCGCCGCCCGGCAGGCGGCTTCCAGATCGGCGCGGATGCGGCTGTTGGCGGCCACGCCGCCGGCCACGGCGATCTTATTATAGCCCGTCATGGCGTTGGCCGTCATGACCCGGGGGATCAGGGACTCGGATACCGTCCGGCTGAAGGAAGCCGCCAGATCGTGGAGATCCAGCTCCTCGCCCTTCTGGTTGGCATTATGGATGGTGTTGAGCACCGCCGTCTTCAGGCCCGAGAAGGACAGGTCCAGGGGGTGGTCGGCCACATGGCCGATGGGAAACCGGAAGGCCTCGTCGTTGCCCCCCCGGGCCATGTTATCCAGAGGTGCGCCCCCGGGATAGCCCAGGCCCAGCACCCGGGCGGTCTTGTCAAAGCACTCTCCCGCCGCGTCGTCCCGGGTGCCGCCCATGATCTCAAAGTGGGTGTAGTCCTTCACATCCACAATGGCAGTGGTCCCGCCGGACACGCACAGGCACAGGAACGGCGGCTCCAGATCGGGGTGGGCGATGTAGTTGGCGGCGATATGCCCCCGCACATGGTGCACGGGGATGAGGGGCACCCCCAGCGCGTAGGCCACGGACTTGGCAAAGGACACCCCCACCAGCACCGCACCGATGAGGCCGGGGGCGTAGGTCACCGCCACGGCGTCGATGTCCCCCTTGGTGATGCCCGCCTGCCGGACGGCCTCGTCCGCCAGGCCGGAGATGGCCTCCACATGCTTGCGGGAGGCGATCTCGGGCACCACGCCGCCGTAGATGGCGTGCATATCGGCGGAGGAGGCGATGACCGAGGACAGCACCTTGCGGCCATCCTCCACCACCGCAGCGGCGGTTTCATCGCAGGAAGATTCAAAAGCTAAAATAATCAAGGTATGTCACGCTTTCTGTTTCAAATTCCCTCTGCAGGGGAGGTGTCGTTGGCTTTGATGCTGAGGCAAGACAAAGCATGGCCGGACATCATGTTTCCTCCTCCAGCCATGCCGGGGCGGGATGGATGTCCTCTCCGGGGCGGAGGGGCAGCTGGATATACCGCTCCATGTGCTCCGGGGAAAACCAGCTGGCATAGACCCCCCGGTGGAGGGCCTCCACCTTGCGGTCGTCGGTCTCCGGTCCCCGGTACAGGCAGTTGAAATGCACGCCGAACAGGGCGCACTCGTAATCCAGCACCCGAAATCCGTTGCGCTCATAGAACCCGATACGGCGGCGGCGCAGGTCGTTCTCCGCAGGATCTGTGGAATTGGGCTTTTCCGCCTCCCCAAAGAGCTGGCCGTAACGGTCAAACAGCAGGGCCAGAATGCGGGCGCCCAAACCGCCGTTGCGTTTTTCCCGCAGCACGCCCAGATACTCCAGCAAGGCTCCCTTCCGGTCGGGGGGCAGCCACATCATGGCATAGCCCACCGGCTCACCCTCCTCCGTCACCAGCAGAGGATCATAGCATCCCCTGTCCATGAGCCTCAGCATGGCTCCCAGCGGCTTCAGCTCCGCTTTGGGAAAATCCACGGTCATCTCGTTGGCATAGAGCGCTTCCAGCTCGCTCTTATTCAGCAGTTTCAGTTCCATGTTCAAACTCCAGTGTCATCAAAACGGCGTCCTCCCTGGGGTCGTCGTAGTAGTTTTTCCGCCGTCCCACCTCCGCAAAGCCGTGCTTGGCATAGAGTGCGATGGCAGGGGCGTTGGATGCGCGCACCTCCAGGGTGAGAAAGGCCAGCTTCTCCCGGCCAAAGCGCACAAAGGCGGAGATGATGGCATCGGCCACCCCCATGCGGCGGAAGCGCTCGTCCACCGCCACATTGTTGATATACCCCTCGTCCAGCACCGTCTGGAGCCCGGCATAGCCCAGCACGGTGCCGTCCTCTCCCTCCGCCACGATGATGACGGCGGAGTCGTTCCAAAGCTCCTCCCGGAGCATATCCTCGCTCCAGGGGTGGGAGAAGCAGGCGCGCTCCAACGCCGCGATCTGGGGGATGTGCTCCGCGGTCATGGGGGTCAGCTTAGCATTCATATAAATTCTCCTCCGCCCAACGAAGGGCGCTCAAAAATTTTCCGGCCATGGGGGCGGCGTCCGCTCCCCGAGCCGCAAGGCAGGCCCACCCGGCCAGCTCCCGCCAGCACCAGCATCTCAGCTGCTCCAGCAGCCACCCTCTGTCAGCAGCCAGCTCCCGGACGAACTGCCCGCACACATTTTTGCGCAGCTCCGCCGGCGTGTGGTTGATGATCCCGCCCAGCGCGGCGGCATAGTCAAAGCCGGGATCCCCGATACGGGCAGAGCCGAAGTCGATGACCCGGAGCTCGCCCTCCGGTGTCCCGACCATGTTCCACAGGCCCAGATCGCCGTGGATGAGCTGCGCCTCCCGCTCTTCACAGCGGAGGATCTCCTCCTCCGCCCGCGATCCGGCAATGCCGGTATGCAGCCGCTCCCAGAAGGGCTTGCCCGCCTGCCAGAGCTCCCGCAGTTTGGGGGCGCGGTCTTCCTCCCGCACCGGGCAGCGGGCCAGAGCGTCATCCAGCTCCCGCACCAGCCGGGCAATGGCCGCGGCCGTCCCGTCCCGGGCGGGGTCGGGACGCTCACCCGGCAGATACCGCTGCAGCTGATACCAGACGCCCTCCCGCTCCGCCGCGGGCACGCCGTCAACGGCGGTGAGGATGGCGGGCACCCGGGAAAATCCCCGCCCGCGCAGATATTCGGTGATCTCCCACTCCCGCTCTCCCCGCGACCGATGGGGCAGCGTGCGCAGGAGAAAGGCTCCCACGTCCGTATCCAGCCGCCAGACCTTTGCCCCGGTCCCACCCCGCAGGGGGGTGACCGCATGGGGGGCGGGCAGGCCAAAGGCGCGGCAAATATCAGAAAATCCGGTCATATCAATGGCACTCCGCCCAGGTCATTCCGATCCTGGCGTCCGCCACAAGGGGCACGGACAGGGCGGCCACGCCCTCCATCTCCTCTTTCAGAAGCTCGCGCACCCGCTCTCCTTCGGACTGGAGACATTCCACAATGAGTTCGTCGTGGACCTGAAGCACCAGTCTTGCCTCCAGCTTTTCCTCCCGCAGGCGGCGGTCAACCCGGATCATGGCCAGCTTGATGATGTCGGCGGCGGTGCCCTGAATGGGCATATTGAGGGCCACCCGCTCCCCGAAGGAGCGCAGATTGAAGTTGGAGGACTTCAGCTCCGGCAGCCAGCGGCGCCGGCCGTACAGGGTGGACACATACCCGTCGCTCTTTCCCTGCTCCACCACCCGGTCCATATAGGCGCGCACACCGGAATAGTGCTCAAAATATCGGTTCATATACTCCTTCGCCTCCGCCATGGACACATGGAGGTCGTCGGACAGGGCAAAGGCGGAGATGCCGTAGACGATGCCGAAATTCACCGCCTTGGCGGCGCGGCGCATATCCGATGTGACCTCCTCCGGCTCCACCCCAAATACCTGGGCCGCGGTGGCGGTGTGGATGTCCGCGTCATGGAGGAAGCCGTCGATCATCTCTTTGTCCCCGGAGATGTGGGCCAGCAGGCGCAGTTCGATCTGGGA
This sequence comes from Oscillospiraceae bacterium, assembly GCA_029009035.1. Lineage (GTDB taxonomy): Bacteria > Bacillota > Clostridia > Oscillospirales > Oscillospiraceae > Enterenecus. Next base: position 6,541 of record JAQXJQ010000133.1, read on the forward strand.
GTAGTCGGCGTCCACCAGCACATGGCCCTCGGCTGCGCCGAACATACGGCGCATCTCCGCCCCCAGAGCGGTGCGCACGGGGATGTTCTGCAGGTTGGGTTCGGCGGAGCTGAGCCGCCCGGTGGCGGTCACCGTATTCTGGAAGCTGGTGCGGATGCGCCCGTCGGGGCAGATCACCTTGCCCAGTCCCTCCACATAGGTGGAGTTCAGCTTGCTCAGCTGGCGGTACTCCAGAATGTGGCCGATGATCTCGTGGTGGGGGCGCAGCTTTTCCAGCACCTCGGCGTTGGTGGAGTAGCCGGTCTTGGTCTTTTTTACCGGAGGAAGCCCCAGCTTTTCAAAGAGGATGTGCCCCAGCTGCTTGGGGGAGAGGATGTTGAACTTCTCCCCCGCCAGCCGGTAGATCTTCTCCTCGGAGGCGTGGATGCCCTCGGTGAGCATGACGCCGAACTCCGCCAGCGCCTTTCTGTCCACCCGCACCCCCGCCTGCTCCATGCGGGCCAGCACCGGGCACAGGGGCAGCTCGATGTCCAGCAGCAGAGAGAGCATCCCCAGCTCCTCCAGCTTTTTCCGCTGTTCTTCATAGAGCAGCTCCACCAGCGCGGTGTGGCTGAGCCACGCCGCCATGGGCGCCGCGGGGTCGGAGAGGGGCTGAAACGCGTCCCGGCGGCAATAGGCCTCCGGCTTTGCCGTCTGAAAATTGAAGTAGGAGACAGACAGCTTGTCCAGCTCATAGCTGCCGTCGGTGGGGGCAAGGAGGTAGGCGCCCAGCGCCGTATCGAACACGAATCCGTCAAGGGACAGGCCCTCCGCCAGCAGACGGGCCATCAGGGGCTTGCAGTCATGGGTGACCTTTTTGATCTCCCCGGAGAAGAACCGCCGCAGGAAATCGTTGTAGCCCTCCAGCCTGTCCGCCAGAAAGACCGCCGCCTGTCCGCGGTCGGCGTCGCCGTACTCCACCGCCACGCCGTCCAGCTCAGGCAGAGCCACAAAGGAGACATGGTCACGCAGCGCAAACGCGTCCAGCAGCTCCTCCATCCGCGCCCGGTGGGTGACCGCTTCGCTCTCACAGGTACCCGTTTCCTTTTCCTGCTGCACCACACCGCCGCTTTCGGCGTGCAGGCCCAGCTTGTCAATGAGCTTGGAGAACTCCAGCCGCAGCAGCAGGTCATAGAGGGCCTTGTCATCCCGCCTGCCGTTCACCGTATCCTCCGCCCGGAACTCCATGGGCGCCTCACAGCGGATGGTGGCAAGGTCATAGCTCATCCGGGCGTCCGCCTCCCCCTCGGCCAGCTTTTTCAAAGCGGCGGGTCTGGCGTCCACCTTGTCCAGGTTGGCGTACAGGTCGTCAATGGAGGGGTACTGGGCCAGCAGGGCCACGGCGGTCTTCTCCCCGATGCCCTTGACTCCGGGGATGTTGTCGGAGGCGTCCCCCATGAGGGCCTTCAGGTCGATCATGTGGATGGGGTCGAAGCCGTACTCCTCCCGGAAGCGCTCCGCGGTCATATCCCGGGTGGTGGTCTGCCCCATGCGGGTGGTCACCAGCTTTACCCTGGTGTGCGCCGAGATGAGCTGCAGGGAGTCCTTATCGCCGGTGACGATGACGGTCTCTCCCCCAGCCTCGGCGTTGATGCGGGCCATGGTGCCCAGCAGATCGTCGGCCTCCCAACCCTCCAGCTCATAGCGGCGGATGCCCATGGCGTCCAGCAGCTGCTTCAAAACCGGCATCTGCACCGCCAGCTCCTCCGGCATCCCCTTGCGCTGGGCCTTGTAGCCCTCGTAGGCCAGATGGCGGAAGGTGGGCGCTTTCAGATCGAAGGCCACCGCCAGACCCTCGGGCTTTTCCTCGTCCAGCAGCTTGAGCAGAATATTCAGAAAGCCGAATATGGCGTTGGTGGGCAGACCGTCCCGTGTGGACAAGTTCTGGCTCACGCCGTAAAAGGCCCGATTGACAATCGAATTGCCGTCGATGACCATCAGTTTCACATCCGTGACCTCCTCATACTATTTCAGTTTATATTATACCATTTTCTCCCCTCCGAGGCAACAGAAAAGCCCGCAAAATGCACCCTTCTCCCTTTTCTCCGCCAAGTCCGTCGGTTCAACAAATTCCGCCCGCGCAATGGGTTATAATTCCCCAAACGACTGTTTTGGAGGACAAGTTATGCCTATTACCATTTCCGGCAGCGAAGGCGCCGTCACCATGCTCCTGAGCGGGGAGATCGACCACCACGGGGCCAGAGTCATGATGGGTGAGCTGGAGGAGGCCATCGCCGCCCTGCTGCCCCGCCGCCTGACCCTGGACCTGTCCGGCGTCACTTTTATGGACAGTTCCGGCATCGCCGTGCTGCTCCGCGCCCAAAAGCGGATGCGCGCCCTGGGCGGCACGGTTCAGGTCACCGCAGTCCCCCCGCAGCCCCGCAGAGTTCTGGACGCCGCCGGCATGGGGCGGCTCATCCCCATCAAATAAGGAGGGTTACATAGTGAAAACGCTGGATCAGATCACCGTCACATTTACCTCGCGCTCCGCCAACGAGGGCTTCGCCCGCACCGCCGCCGCCTGCTTTGCCGCACGGCTGGACCCCAATCTGGAGGAGCTGGCCGACATCAAGACCGCCGTCAGCGAGGCAGTCACCAATGCCATCGTCCACGCCTACCCTGACAGTCTGGGCAAGATCACCATGCGCCTGCGCCTGCTGGAGGGCGGGGTACTGGAGGTGCAGATCCGCGACAGCGGCGTGGGCATTCCCGACATCGAGCAGGCCCGCACCCCCCTCTTCACCACCGGCAGCGAGGAGCGCTCCGGCATGGGCTTCACCATCATGGAGAGCTTTATGGACGGCCTCACCGTCCGCTCCAAGCCGGGCAGGGGCACCACCGTCACCATGCGCAAGCGCATCGCCCGCAGAGCGGGCGCGGGGCTGTGAGCGCCCCCGAGACCCTCACCCTGCTGGAAGCCGCCCGAGAGGGCGACAACGACGCCTGCGAGCAGCTTTTGCTGGACAACAGCGGCCTAATCTGGTCGGTGGCCAGACGGTACTACGGCCGGGGCGTGGACCCCGAGGACCTGTATCAGCTGGGCTGTCTGGGCTTTCTCAAGGCAGTGCGGGGGTTTGACCCCGGTTACGGCACCCAGTTTTCCACCTACGCCGTGCCCAAGATCGCCGGTGAGATCCGCCGTTTCCTCCGGGATGACGGCGCCGTCAAGGTCAGCCGCAGCGTGAAGGAGCGGGCGCTGAGCCTCCGCCAGGCCCGCGGCGACCTGTCCCAGCAGCTGGGGCGGGAACCCACGGTGAGCGAGCTTGCCCGCTTCACCGGGCTGGAAGCGGAGGAGATCGCCGCCGCCGACGCCGCTGTGCAGAGCGTGGCCTCCTTCCAGAGCGAGAGCGGAGAGGACGGCTTCACCCTGGAGTCCGTACTGGGCAGCGCGGGGATCGAGGAGGAGCTGGTGGAGCAGCTCACCCTCCGGCAGGCCATCGGGGAGCTTCCCCAGCGGGAGCAGATGGTCATTCTCCTGCGCTTCTACCGCGGATTTACCCAGGACCGTGCCGCCCGGGTGCTGGGGGTGAGCCAGGTGCAGGTCTCCCGCATTGAGCGGCGGGCCATCGCCCACCTCCGGGAGGCACTGAGCGGAGAATAGACGTCCTCCCCATCCTCCCCAAAGTTCCCCAAGAGGGGCTTGCATTTTCCCTCTCCTTGGAATAAAATGAGCTTACAACAAGAACAAGGAGGAATTACCATGGCATTTGATCTGAACAGTCTGAAGGCCAAGGCCAAGGAGCTCACCGACACCGGTATGTCCAAGGCCAGGGAGCTGACCGATACCGGCATGGCCAAGGCCCGCGAGCTGACCGAGATCAGCAAGCTGAAGGTGCAGAATGTGTCCGAGCAGGACGAGATCCGCAGAGCTTACATGGAGCTGGGCAAGCTCTACTACGCTCAGCACGCCGACGCCCCCGAGGAGGGCTATGCCGAGCTGTGCGCCAAGGTAACCGAGGCCAACGCCAAGATCGCCTACAACAACGAGCGCATTGCCGACATCAAGGCCGCCGGCAACCTGTCCGACGACGATCTCCCCGCCGACAGCGACAGCACGGAGCTGTAAGCTCACCCATGCGCACAAAAAGCCCACTGCAGAGCACGCGCTCTGCAGCGGGCTTTTTTCGTTGTCTTTACATTTCCCTGCGCCCCTCCAGTGCGCGGCCGAGGGTGGCCTCATCGGCAAACTCCAGATGACTGCCCACAGGGATCCCGTAGGCCAGGCGGGTCACCTTCACCCCGAAGGGCTTCACCAGCCGGGAGAGGTACATGGCGGTGGTCTCCCCCTCCGTGTCCGGGTTGGTGGCCATGATGACTTCGCTGACGCCGCCGGCGGAGATACGCTCCATGAGCTGGCTGATGCGCAGATCGTCCGGCCCCACATGATTCATGGGGGAGATCACACCGTGGAGCACATGGTACACCCCCCGGTACTCCCGGGCGCGCTCCATGGCCACCACATCCTTGGGGTCCGCCACCACACAGATGACGCTCCGGTCTCTCCGGGCGGAGGAGCACAGGGCGCAGGGGCCGCTCCCCTGGGTGAGATTTTGGCAGACCGGGCAGAACCCGATGGAAGCCTTGGCGTCCAGCAGCGCCTGAGCGAAGGCCTTCGCCCGCTCCTCCGGCTGACCCAGAATGTAAAACGCCAGCCGCTGGGCGCTTTTCCGGCCAACGCCGGGCAATTTTGCAAACTGCTCCACCAGATTTTCAAGAGCAGGGGGAAAAAAGTCCATGGGACACCCTCCGTTACTTCCGCGCCTTACACGCGCAGAGTCTCAATGGCCAGCTCGATGTCCGGCGCGCCGTAGACCGAGGAGCCCGCCACCAGCACATTGGCGCCGGCGGCCACCACCTGCTTGGCGGTCTCGGGATTGATGCCGCCGTCCACCTCCAGATCGCAGGCGGGGTTGTACTTGTTGATGATCTCACGCACCTGACGGATGGTCTCCAGCTGATGGGTCATAAAGGCCTGTCCGCCGAAGCCCGGCTCCACGGTCATCACCAGCACCATGTCCAGCTGCTCGATGTAGGGCAGGACAGCCTGGGCGGAGGTGATGGGACGCAGGGCCACCGCCTTCTTCACGCCGTTGGCCTCCATGGCCTTCAGCGCCTCGGCGATGCGGGTGGGGTGATCGGCCTCCAGATGGACGGAAAGCAGGTCGGCGCCGGCGTTGCAGAAGGCGTCAATATAGCGCACGGGCTTTTCGATCATCAGGTGGACATCAAGAAACATATCGGTGTGCTTGCGGATGGACTTGACCACCGGCACGCCGATGGTGATATTGGGCACGAACGCGCCGTCCATCACATCCACGTGGACCATGTCCGCCGTGCGGATGCGGTGGATGTCGCGCTCCAGATTACAAAAATCAGCAGAGAGAATAGAAGGCGCAATTTTGATCATGGTTTCTCTTCCTTCCTCAAAATACAGAAAAATTCCGTCGAAGCAGCCGGGCACCGCCACGCACTCCGGCGCACCGCAGGCCCGTCCCAAGCATAGGATACGGCAAGCGGAGGTCGCCGCCGGAGCGCCGGAACGCTTCCCCGCTCCCACACATTCGGCGCGTCCGTGCCGGCGTGCCGCACCTGTATAGCCATACGGCGGGAAGTTCCCGCCGTATGGCAATGTGTTTTCTTCCCTATTCTAACCCAAAGGCTGTCATAAGTCAATCGCAAGAGCCTTGACATACCGGAGGGCCCAGAGTAAAATGTACATAATACGATGGGAAAATTGTGACCGCAGACAGGAGGAATTTGACATGAATGAAAATCAGGATATGATCCCCGAGCTGACCCTGAACCCCACCGATACTGCCGTGGCTCAGGCCCCCGCGGCCCCCGAACTGACCCTGGAGCCCACCCTCAACGCCGCCGATAACGCCGCCGCCCAGGCTGCCGCTCAGGCCCAGCGGGACGCCAACGCCATCAAGCTGGATGAGAGCCAGCTCACCGAGGCCGAGCGCAAGATCGTCAACGATTTTTCCGAGAAGATCGACATCACCGACTCCGCTCAGGTGCTCCAGTACGGTGCCGCCGCCCAGAAGAACATTGCCTCCTTCTCCGAGAGCGCCCTGGGCAATGTGCGCACCAAGGATCTGGGTCAGGTGGGCGAAGCCCTGTCCTCTCTGGTGGTGGAGCTCAAGACCTTCGGCCAGGAGGAGAAGAGCGGTATCCTCGGCTTCTTCCAGAAGAAGAAAAACCAGGCTCAGGCTCTGAAGGCCAGCTTTGACAAGGCCGAGGTGAACGTGGACAAGATCGCCGCCATTCTGGAGGGACATCAGGTCACCCTGATGAAGGACATCGCCATGCTGGATCAGATGTATGATCTGAACACCAAGTACTACAAGGAGCTGACCATGTATATCCTGGCCGGCAAGAAGGCGCTGGAGAAGGCCCGCTCCGTCACTCTGGAGGAGCTGCGCAAGAAGGCCGCCGAGACCGGCGCCCAGGAGGACGCCCAGAAGTACAACGACTACGCCAACCTCTGCAACCGTTTTGAGAAGAAGATCCACGATCTGGAGCTGACCCGGATGATCTCCATTCAGATGGGCCCCCAGACCCGCCTCATCCAGAACAACGACACCCTCATGCTGGAGAAGATCCAGTCCTCGCTGGTGAACACCATTCCCCTGTGGAAGAGCCAGATGGTCCTCTCCCTGGGGCTGGAGCACTCCCGTCAGGCCACTGCCGCCCAGAGCGCGGTGACCAATATGACCAATGACCTGCTCAAGAAGAACGCCGACGCGCTGAAGATGGGCACCATCGCCACGGCCAAGGAGTCCGAGCGGTCTATCGTGGACATTGAAACCCTGCAGCACACCAACCAGCAGCTCATT
>JAQXJQ010000134.1 GCA_029009035.1 Oscillospiraceae bacterium
CGCCGCAGCGGAAAGGCTCCCTCATCAGAGGGAGCCTTTGAACTTGCGCAAAAAGGAGAACCGAAGCCTTGCGGCTCCGGTTCAAAAGGATGGAGGATAGAATGAAAAAGAAAGGATATCTCTTGCAAGGATTAAGATACAGGACATTCATTACAAAAATTCACGCAGAAATGTTACAAAAGTATTAAATCCTTTTCGGAGAGAAAAAATTATCGCAATTTTTCAAAAAAGTCGGTGAGGGCAGCCTTGCAGGCCTCCTCCGACAGCCCGCCGTAGATCCGGGGCTTGTGGTTGAACCGCTCCTCGAAGAGGTTGAGCACCGACCCGCAGCAGCCGGACTTCTCCTCCCGGGCGCCGTAGCGCACCTCGCTGATGCGGGCGTTGATGATGGCGCCGGCGCACATGGGACAGGGCTCCAGCGTCACATAGAGGGTGCAGCCGGTGAGGCGCCAGGAGCCCAGCGTCCGGCAGGCCATGTTGATGGCCTCCACCTCGGCGTGGGCGGTGGCCCGGCCCTCCGCCTCCCGGCGGTTGCGGCCCTCGCCGATGATCTCCCCCTCGGGGGATACCACCACGCAGCCCACGGGCACATCGCCGTCGGCCGTGCATTCCCGCGCCAGCTCCAGCGCCCGGGCCATATAGTCCTCATGGGGCATAAAAACACCTGCCTTTTGGATGAGTATACCACGCCGGAGGGAAAAACAAAAGGGGAGGATTGATTTATGGCGGGTTTTGCGATAGGATTGGGGCAAAGGAGATGATACCATGATCGGAATGGAAGACCGAGTGGAGCGCTCCCGGCGCCTGACCTACCGCCTGATCGCGGACTGTGACCGGGAGCCGCTGCGGGGCATGCTGACCGACCCGGAGGTGACCGAACCGGCAGGATTTCGGCCTCCGGTGACCGATGAGGCCTTTGAGGCGTTTTTCTCCGGGCTGACGGCGTATCATACCGGGGTCGCCATCCTGCTGGGGCAGGAGCTGATCGGATATGTTCATGTCAACAAGATGAACATGGGCCAGGGGGTGTATGCGGGCAAGAGCTGTCTGGGGCTGGGCTTTGTGCTGGGAAGAAAATATCACCGGCAGGGCTACGCAACAGAGATGCTGAACTGGATCACCGGGTATCTGAAGGGGAGGGCGGACTGGTGCTTTGCCGACGCCTTTGTGGACAACGCACCCTCCAATGCCCTCATCCAAAGGTGCGGCTACACCTATGTGGAGGACTACTCCATGTACTTTGACGCCTTGGGAAAGACCATGACCTGCCACAGTTATGCATACAAATTGTAATATCTAATAAAAGAAGTACAATTCGTATTCTTTACGGCGCGCCATTGGGGAGCAGGACGGCAGCTTCGTATCTGCTGCCGCACAGCTCAATGGCAAGCACATCCAGCACTCCAGGGTACCGCGCCTGAATGGAGGTGTGTTGGGCACCAAAGCCTCCCTTGGCTCTCCCTCTGGGAGAGCTGTCGCCGCCGAAAGGCGGTGACTGAGAGGGTGTCGGTCCAGCTGCCCTCTCCGTCAAAAATCGAAGATTTTTGACACCTCTCCCATAGGGAGAGGCAAGGCGGCTGCACCCCGCAATGATTACCGTATCAACGCAAAAGGGTCCGCTGCAGAACTTTCGTTCTGCAACGGACCCCTTCGTTTGTCGAATGTATGGCCGATTACACCATGCTCTTCAGCTCGGGGCTGACGATCAGGGTGGCCTCGGTGGCGGCCTGAACTTCCTCGACAGTGAACTCGGGGTTGATCTCGACCAGCTCCAGGCCCTTGTCGGTGACGTTCATCACGCCCATCTCGGTGATGATCTTGGTGATGCACTTGACGGCGGTGTAGGGCAGACGGCACTTCTTCAGGATCTTGGGATTGCCCTTGGCGGTGTGCTCCATGGCAACGATGACGTTCTTGGCGCCAACCAGCAGGTCCATAGCGCCGCCCATGCCGGGCATCTTCTTGCCAGGGATGATCCAGTTGGACAGAGAGCCCTCCTCGTCGACCTCCAGGCCGCCCAGGATGGTGGCGTCAACGTGACCGCCGCGGATCAGGCCGAAGGAAGTGGCGGAGTCGATGAAGCAGCCGGCGGGGCTGACGGCGGAGGGAGAACCACCGGCGTCCACCACATGGATGGGATCGCGGTTCTCGTCGGACACGGTGCCGGTGCCGATGATGCCGTTCTCGGACTGCAGAGTGACGTGAACGCCCTCAGGCAGATAGCTGGGAACCAGAGTGGGCAGGCCGATGCCCAGGTTGACGATGTCGCCGTCCTTCAGCTCCTTAGCAACGCGGGCGGCGATGAAACCCTTGATCTGAGACTTATCCATTAGTACTTACCTCCCTCGACAACATAATCGACGAACACGCCGGAGGTACGGACATCCTCGGGAGCGATGCCGCCCAGCTCGACGATCTCCTCAGCCTCAGCGATGACAACATCAGCGGCGGTAGCCATCACGATGTTGAAGTTGCTGGTGTCGCCCTTGTACCAGACGTTACCGGCCTTGTCGATCTTGGAGCCGCCGATGACGGCGAAGTCGGCATGGACGGGAGCCATCAGCAGGTAGTCGCGGCCGTTGATGGTCTGCTTGCCCAGGCAGAGGGGGTTATCCTCCACGATGGTGCCGACGCCGGTGGGAGTCAGCACGCCGCCCAGACCGGCGCCGTCGGCGCGGATCATCTCAGCCAGGGAGCCCTGGGGAACCAGGATGACCTCCAGGGTGCCGTCCTGCATGGACTGGGTGGCGACCTCGGGGTTCAGGCCGACGTGGGTGGCGATGAGCTTCTTCACCTGATGATTGTGGATCAGCTTGGCAACGCCGTAGTACTCCTCGCCCATGGGGCCGCCGGGCATGGAAGCGTCATTGCCGATCATGGTCAGATCCTTGACGCCGCTCTTGGACAGGGCGTCGATGAACTTGTGGGCGTTGCCGCAGCCCATGAAGCCGCCGAACATGATGGTGGCGCCGTCGGGAATCAGCTTGACAGCCTCTTCGATGGATACGAATTTAGGCATTTTACTTACCTCCTAAGTTTTTTGAAAACCGGTGGACAGGCAGAAACCTGCCCACCGGCCTAATGCTATGGACAAACGGGGATCAGCACTTCTCCCAGATGGTGGCGACACCCATGCCGCCGCCGATGCACAGGGTAGCCAGGCCCTTCTTGGCGTCGTCGCGCTTCATCATCTCGTGGAGCAGGGTGACGATGATACGGGCGCCGGAGCAGCCCACGGGGTGGCCGATGGAGATGGCGCCGCCGTTGACGTTGACCTTGGACATATCGAACTCCAGGTCACGGGCGACAGCGATGGACTGAGCGGCAAAAGCCTCGTTGGCCTCCACCAGGTCGATGTCCTTGATGGTCAGGTCGGCCTTGGCCATAGCCTGACGGGAAGCGGGGATGGGACCCAGGCCCATGACCTTGGGATCCACGCCGCCCTGGCCCCAGCTGACCAGCTTGGCCATGGGCTTCAGGCCGTACTTCTCAACGGCTTCCTTGGAGGCCAGCACCAGAGCGGCGGCGCCGTCGTTGATGCCGGAGGCGTTGGCGGCGGTCACGCGGTTGCCCTTGGAACCGTCAGCCAGGGGGAAAGCGCCCTTCAGCTTGGCAACGGACTCCATGGTCACGCCGGCCTTGGGGTACTCGTCCACCTTGAACTCGACCATATCCTTCTTCTTCTTCACCATGACGGGGACGATCTCGTCCACGAACTTGCCGGCGGCCTGAGCGGCCTCGGTCTTGTTCTGGGAGGAGACGGCGAAGGCGTCCAGCTCCTCACGGGTGATGCCGTACTGATCGCAGATGTTCTCAGCGGTGGTGCCCATGTGGTAGTTGTTGTAAGCGTCCCACAGACCGTCGTTCACCATGGTGTCGACGATCTTGTTGTTGCCCATGCGGGCGCCCCAGCGGGCGGCGGGGATGGCGTAGGGAGCGGCAGACATGTTCTCGGTACCGCCGGCCACAACGATCTCGGCGTCACCGGCAGCGATGGCACGACCGGCCTCGATGACGGACTTCATGCCGGAGCCGCAGACCATGGAAACGGTGTAGGCGGGGACCTCGATGGGCAGACCGGCCTTCAGGGAGACCTGACGGGCGGGGTTCTGGCCCAGACCGGCGGACAGGATGCAGCCGAACATAACCTCGTCAACGTTCTCGGGCTTGACACCGGCGCGGTTCAGGGCTTCCTTGACGACGACAGCGCCCAGCTCAACGGCGGGGGTGTCCTTCAGGGAGCCGCCGAAGGAGCCGACGGCGGTACGGCAGCAGTTGACAACATAAACTTCTCTCATGATGACAAGACCTCCATAATCATTTTTCCTCTCTTATAATCAAGAGGATAAATATTCATGCACTAAAATTATATACCCCCGTGCCCCAAAAATCAACAACTTCACCCATTTATAGCCAAGTTATTTTTTTAACGCTGCCGTTCGCCCCCCCGGGGACGCAGCTTCCGCCGCAGGGCCTTTTCCCCCTCGCAGAGGAGCAGAGGGCACAGGGACAGGCCCAGCACCCACAGCCACTGCACCGGGGAGAGGAAGCTCACGCCGAACACCCCCATGAGCGGGGGGAAAAGGAGCACCGAGAGCTGGAGGAACATACCCGCCAGGAAGGCCTTGTTGATGGCGGGGTTGGAGAAAAAGCCCATCTCGAACAGGGAGCGGTGCTCGCTGCGCACATCGAAGGCGTGGACCAGCTGGCAGAAGGTGAGGGTGGCGAAGGCCATGGTGTTGGCGGTGGCGTCGGCAAGGGTGGGGTCACTGAGCACATATTCCCCCAGATAGTAGGCCGCGAGGGTGAGCAGGCCCACCATTGCCCCCTGCCAGGCCAGACGGAGGGAGAAGGCCCGGTTGAAGAGGGACTCTCCGGCGGCACGGGGTTTTTCCTCCATGACGGCGTGCTCCACCGGCTCCATGCCCAGGGCCAGAGCGGGGAGGGAGTCGGTGACCAGGTTGAGCCAGAGCAGCTGCACCGGCGTGAGGGGGTCCTGATGGAAGTGGAACAGGGTGGCCAGGAACAGCACCAGGATCTCCCCGATGTTGCAGGAGAGGAGGTAGTGGATGGATTTGCTGATGTTGGAATAGATCCCCCGCCCCTGCTCCACCGCCCGCACGATGGTGGAGAAGTTGTCGTCGGTGAGGATCATATCCGCCGCGCCCTTTGCCACATCGGTGCCGGTGAGACCCATGGCGCAGCCGATGTCGGCGCTTTTCAGGGCGGGGGCGTCGTTGACCCCATCCCCGGTCATGGCCACCACCATGCCCCGCTTCTGCCATGCCCGGACGATGCGCATTTTGTGCTCCGGGGAGACCCGGGCGTAGACGGAGAATTTGTCCACATCGTGCTCCAGCATCTCCGGGGACATGAAGTCAAGATCCTCCCCGGTGATGGCCAGGTCCCCCTCCCGGAAGATGTTCAGCTCCTTTGCGATGGCCACGGCGGTGAGCTTGTGGTCGCCGGTGATCATCACCGGGCGGATGCCCGCGCCGTAGCAGGCCGCCACCGCCTGCTTTACCTCCTCCCGGGGCGGGTCGATCATGCCGATGAGGCCCACGAAGGTGAGCTCACGCTCCAGGTTTTCTGTGGTCAGCTCCCCGGAGGGCAGGCGGTCCACATCCCGGTAGGCGGTGGCCAGCACCCGCAGCGCCCGTTTCGCCATGTCGGCGTTGACCCGCTCCGCCTCCTGCCTCCGGGCGGGGGTGAGGGGGACGGGGCCGCCGCTGAGCATATGGGTGCAGCGGGAGAGGAGCACATCGGGGGCGCCCTTGACCACGATGCGCAGCTTGCCGTCAACGCGGTGGACGGTGCTCATGAGCTTGCGCTGGGACTCAAAGGGCAGCTCCGCCACTCTGGGCATGGCGGCTTCCAGGGTGTTTTTGTCCAGGCCCTCTTTGAACGCTGCCTCCACGAAGGCCACCTCCGTGGGATCTCCCGCGGTGTGGGGGGAGCCGTCGGGGGCGTAGGAGAGGATGGTGTCGTTGCACAGGCAGGCCAGGGTGAGGGCTTCGGTTTTGTGGGCCTGTCCGGGGCTCCACACCTCCACCACGGTCATTTTGTTCATGGTGAGGGTGCCGGTCTTGTCCGAGCAGATGACCCCGGCGCAGCCCAGGGTCTCCACCGCGGGCAGGCGCTTCACCACCGCGTGGTAGCGGGCCATCCGCTGCACCCCCAGCGCCAGCACGATGGTGACGATGGCGGGCAGACCCTCGGGGATGGCGGCCACCGCCAGGGAGACGGCGGTCATGAACATCTCCAGCAGTCCCTTGCCGTAGAGCAGGCCCACCCCGAACATCACGGCGCACACACCCAGGCAGGCGAAGGAGAGGATGCGGGAGATCTCCCCCATTTTGCGCTGGAGGGGGGTGTCTGTCTCCTGCTGGTCGGTGAGCATTCGGGCGATGTGGCCCACCTGGGTGTTCATCCCCGTGTCGGTGACCACGCAGGTGGCCCGGCCGTTTGTGATGACGGTGGAGGCGATGACCATGTTGCGCCGGTCCCCCAAGGGGGTCTCCTCCGGCAGGGAGTCCACCGCCTGCTTGCTCACCGGGACGGACTCGCCGGTCATGGCGGACTCGTCCGCCTTCAGGTTGACGCACTCCAGGATACGGGCGTCGGTGGGGACCAGATCTCCCGCCTCCAGCAGGATGATGTCCCCCGGCACCAGCAGGGCGGCGTCCACCCGGGTGTGACCTCCGTCCCGCAGCACTCTGGCCTGAGGGGCGGACATCTTTCGCAGGGCCTCCAGCGCCCGTGCGGCGCTGTTCTCCTGGGAGATGGAGATGGCGGCGTTGACCAGTACGATGACCAGAATAATGAGGGCCTCGACCCAGTCCCGCCCCCCGCTGGACAGCAGGGACACCGCGGCCGCCGCCAGCAGCACGATGATCATGGGGTCCTTCAGCTGGCGGAAAAACCGCAGAGGCAGGCTGTCCCCCTTGGCCTCCTGCAGCCGGTTTGGGCCGTATTGCTCCAACCGGCGCTCTGCCTCCCCGGAGGAAAGACCCCGCGCCCGGTCGGTATCCAGCCGGGACAGCACCTCCGGGGGCTTCATTGTGAACCACGAACTCACAGAGCATGCTCCTTTCCGTGTTGTATGCTTCCCATTATATGGAAGGGAGCGGGCGAACATGGAAGAAAGAAAGGGGCAAATGAAAAAATGCGCGGAGGGGGACAAAAAGAAGAGCCCGTTGCAGAACTTTCACTCTGCAACGGGCTTTTGCGTTGATGCGGCAATCATTTCGGGGTGCAGCCGAGTCGTCGCGCCCCACGAAAAAAGAAACCCGCTGCAGAATGTTCACTCTGCAGCGGGCCCATCGGTTTAATCAATCAAAATGCAGGATGTAAAGGTGATGGTCTTGGGGCCGTAGTAGTAGGGCAGGCCGGCGTCCTCGCAGGTCTTGCTCACCAC
>JAQXJQ010000135.1 GCA_029009035.1 Oscillospiraceae bacterium
ACTCGCGCACGGGGGTGGCGGTGTCCATGCGGCTGACGCGGTAGTCACGGCTGGTGACGATGCCCAGCAGCTTGCCGTTGGGGGTGGCGTCCTCGGTGATGGCCACGGTGGAGAAGCCGTTGAGCTCCTTCAGACGCAGCACGTCGGCCAGGGTGTGGTCGGGGGTCAGGTTGGAGGCGCTGACCACGAAGCCGGCCTTGTGCTCCTTGACGCGGCGGACCATGGCGGCCTCGTCCTCGATGGACTGGGAGCCGTAGATGAAGGACAGGCCGCCCTCCTTGGCCAGGGCCACAGCCAGGGTGTCGTTGGACACGGACTGCATGATGGCGGAGACCATGGGGATATTCAGGCTGATGGGGCACTCCTCCTGGCCCTTGCGGTAGCGGACCAGGGGGGTGCGCAGAGAGACGTTGTCGGGGATGCACTCCTCGGAGGTGTAGCCGGGGACCAGCAGATACTCGCTGAAGGTGCGGGAGGGCTCGGAATAATAGTAAGCCATGGGAGACCGTCCTTTCTTACTTAAAATATTTCACCGCGGAGCGGAACAGGTTCATTTCGTACTTGCCGGGGACATTGCGGTACAGGCTGCCGCCCACGCGCTCGGAGTGGCCCATCTTGCCCAGCACCCGGCCGTCGGGGGAGGTGATGCCCTCGATGGCGCAGATGGAGCCGTTGGGGTTGAACTCGGTGTCCATGGTGGGGTTGCCGGAGAGGTCCACATACTGGGTGGCGATCTGACCGTTGGCGGCAAGCTTTGCCACCAGCTCCTCAGAGGCGAAGAAGCGGCCCTCGCCGTGGGAGATGGGCACGGTGTAGACTTCGCCCACTTGGGTGCCGGCCAGCCAGGGGGACTTGTTGGTGCACACCCGGGTGCGCACCATCTTGGACTGGTGGCGGCCGATGATGTTGTAGGTCAGGGTGGGGCAGCTCTCGTCGGTGTCGATGATCTTGCCGTAGGGCACCAGACCCAGCTTGATGAGGGCCTGGAAGCCGTTGCAGATGCCCAGCATCAGGCCGTCCCGCTGCTCCAGCAGAGCGGCCACCTGCTCACGGATGGCGGGGTTGCGGAAGAAGGCGGTGATGAACTTGGCGGAGCCGTCGGGCTCGTCGCCGCCGGAGAAGCCGCCGGGCAGGACCACCATCTGGGCCTCGGCCATACGGCGGGCCACATCCTCCACGCTGTGCTGAACATCGGCGGCGGTGAGGTTGCGGATGACGGCGATGTCGGCGTCGGCGCCGGCCTCCATGAGGGCGCGGGCGGTGTCATACTCGCAGTTGGTGCCGGGGAAGACGGGGATGAGGGCACGGGGACGGGCCACCTTCACGGCGGGCGCGGCGGTGCAGCCGCCCTCATAGGCGAAGGGAGCCACGGCAGCCTCCTCGGTGACCTTGGTGGGATAGACCTTGGCCAGCACGCTTTCATTGATGGTTCGAAGCTCGTCGATGGAGGCGCGGTCGCCGGCAAGGTCGATGACGGCCTCGGCGGTGGTCTCACCCAGCTTCACCGCACCGGGCAGCTCCACTTCCTCGGACAGCTCTGCCACGATGAAGCCGTAGAGACTCAGGTGCCAGCTGTCGCCCATGTCGGCGGAGGACTTGAAGCCCACGCTGTTGCCAAAGGACATCTTCATGACGGCCTCGCCGATGCCGTTTTCCACGGCCCAGGCGGCCTTGACCTTGCCGGCCCTGTGGAGGGCGTGGAACTGCTCCCAGGCGCCCTTGAGGCTCTCGGCGCGCTCGTCGGTGGGGCCAAAGAGGTAGACGGGGTGACCGGCCTGCTTGAACTCGGGGGAGAGTACCTCACCGGCCATCACAGGGGCGATGGCGAAGGAGATGAGGGTGGGGGGCACATCCTTGTCCAGGAAGGTGCCGGACATGGAGTCCTTGCCGCCGATGGCGGCGGCGCCCAGCTCCAGCTGCGCGTCCAGGGCGCCCAGCAGGGCGGCAAAGGGCTTGCCCCAGCGGCCCGGCTCATTGCGGAGCTTCTCAAAGAACTCCTGCAGAGTCAGGTAAGCCTTGCGGTAGTCGGCGCCGGCGGCCACCAGCTTGGCCACGGAGTTGTAGACCGCGGCATGGGCGCCGGTGTAGGGGTCCACGCACATATGGTCGGGATCGCAGCCCCATGCCATCACGCTGGCCTGCTCGGTGTGCTGGCCGGGAAGGACGGGGAACAGGGCGGCCATGGCCTGAGCGGGGGTGGTCTGGGTCTTGCCGCCGTAGGGCATCAGCACGCTGCCCGCGCCGATGGAGCCGTCGAACCGCTCCACCAGACCGCGGCGTCCGGCGCACTTGAGGCTGCCGGCCATCTCACGCAGAGAGCCGTACAGGGGCTTGGACAGGGAGGAGAGATCCTTCCCGGCCACGGACACTTCGGTGTGCTTCACCGCGCCGTTGGTGTCCAGGAAGGTGCGGGACAGGTTGGCGATGACATTGCCCTTCCAGGACATGACCATGCGCTCCTCCTCGGTGACCACGGCCACGCGGTAGGCCTCCAGGTTCTCGGCGGAGGCGGCGGCGATGAAGCGGTCGGCGTCCTCGGCGGCAACCACCACGGCCATGCGCTCCTGAGACTCGGAGATGGCAAGCTCGGTGCCGTCCAGACCCTCGTACTTCTTGCGCACGGCGTCCAGGTCGATCTTCAGACCGGCGGCCAGCTCGCCGATGGCGACAGACACGCCGCCCGCGCCGAAGTCGTTGCACCGCTTGATCATGCGGGTGACCTCGCTGTTGCGGAACAGACGCTGGATCTTGCGCTCCTCGGGGGCGTTGCCCTTCTGGACTTCGCTGGCCATGGTCTGCAGGGACTTCAGATTGTGGCTCTTGGAGGAGCCGGTGGCGCCGCCGATGCCGTCGCGGCCGGTGCGGCCGCCCAGCAGGATGACCACATCTCCGGGAGCGGGACGCTCGCGGCGGACATTGGAGGCGGGGGCGGCGGCGACCACGGCGCCGCACTCCAGGCGCTTGGCCACATAGCCCTCGTGGTACAGCTCGGCCACATGGCCGGTGGCCAGACCGATCTGGTTACCGTAGGAGGAGTAGCCCGCAGCGGCGGTCTGGCACAGCTTGCGCTGGGGCAGCTTGCCGGGCAGGGTGTGCTCCAGGGGGGCGGTGGGGTCGCCTGCGCCGGTGACGCGCATGGCCTGATGGACATAGGCGCGGCCGGACAGGGGATCGCGGATGCAGCCGCCGATACAGGTGGCGGCGCCGCCGAAGGGCTCGATCTCGGTGGGATGATTGTGGGTCTCGTTCTTGAACATCAGCAGCCAGTCCTGCTCCTCACCGTCCACGGGGGCGTTCACATGGATGGAGCAGGCGTTGATCTCCTCGCTCTCGTCCAGCTCGGGGAGCAGACCCCGCTTCTTCAGGGTCTTGGTGCCGATGGTGGCGATGTCCATGAGGGTCTGGGGCCGCCTGGCGGCCTTCTCCTCGCCGTAGACCTCCACCCGGGCGGCCAGATACCGCTCATAGGCGGCCTTGACGGCGGGGTCGGAGAGCGCCACGCTGTCGATGTGGGTGGAGAAGGTGGTGTGGCGGCAGTGGTCGGACCAGTAGGTGTCCACCACCCGGACCTCGGTGATGGTGGGGTCGCGCTTTTCCTCGTCGCGGAAGTAGTTCTGCAGGAACTTGAGATCGTCCGCATCCATCGCCAGACCCAGCTTGTCCAGCAGGGCGGCGAGACCGGCGTCGTCCAGAGAGATGAAGCCGGTGATGGTCTCCACGGTCTCGGGGGCGGCATACTCCATGGCGAGGGTCTCGGGCTTGTCCAGAGAGGCCTCGCGGGACTCCACGGCGTTGATGACGTAGCCCTTGACGGCGGCGATGTCGGCCTCGGTCAGCTTGCCGTAGAGGGCGTAGACCTTGGCGGAGCGGACGGTGGGACGCTCACCCTGGCTCTGGAGCTGGATGCACTGGGCGGCGGAGTCGGCCCGCTGGTCGAACTGGCCGGGGAGAGGCTCCACGGCGAAGACCACATCGGCGCCCTCCACATCGGCCTCGTCGGTGACCAGGTCCAGCTGGGGCTCGGAGAAGACGGTGGCGCGGGCATAGGCGAACAGGTCGGCGTCGATGCATTCCAAGTCATAGCGGTTGAGAATGCGCACTTTTTCCAGAGCGGTGAGGCCCAGGAAAGAGCGGCAGTGGTCCAGCAGGCCGGCGGCCTCGGGAGCCAGACCGGGCTTCTTTTCCACAAATACACGATAGACCATGATTTCAATCCTCCAGTGCTTTCAGTGCACGCTGTCCGATGTCGCTGCGGCGGTAGGCATTGTCGAAATGCACCTCGTCGGACAGGCGGTAGGCTTCTTTGATCGCTTCGGGAAGGGTGGCGGCGGTGGCGGTGACCCCCAGGACGCGGCCGCCGTTGGTGAGCAGCTTGCCGTCGGAGAGCTTGGCGCCCGCCACATAGGCGTGCGCGGCGGCCTCCTCGCTCATGGTGATGGGGAAGCCCTTCTCATAGGCCTCGGGATAGCCTCTGGAGGCCGTGACCACGCAGCAGGCGGCGCCGTCGGAGAACTTCACCTCGGTGTCGGCAAGGGTGCCGTTGGTGGTGGCCTGCATCACGGTGAGCAGGTCGCTTTCCAGCAGGGGGAGCACCACCTGGGTCTCGGGGTCGCCGAAACGGCAGTTGTACTCGATGACCTTGGGGCCGTTGGGAGTAATCATCAAACCGAAGTACAAACAGCCCTTGAAGGTGCGGCCCTCGGCCTTCATGGCGCGAATGGTGGGCAGGAAGATGGTCTCCATGCACTCACGCGCCACGGCCTCGGTGTAGTAGGGGTTGGGGGCGATGGTGCCCATGCCGCCGGTGTTGAGGCCGGTGTCGTTGTCGCCGGAGCGCTTGTGGTCCATGGAGGACACCATGGGGATAACGGTCTCGCCGTCGGTAAAGGACAGCACGGAGACCTCGGGACCGGTGAGGAATTCCTCAATGACCACCTTGCTGCCCGACTCGCCGAAGACCTTGTCCTCCATCATGGAGCGCACGGCCTGCCTGGCCTCCTCGGTGGTCCGGGCGAGAATGACGCCCTTGCCCAGAGCCAGACCGTCGGCCTTGACCACGATGGGGCCGGGATTGGCGTCCAGGTAGGCGAAGGCGGCTTCCTTGTCGGTAAAGGTCTCGTAGCGGGCGGTGGGGATGTGATATTTCTTCATCAGGTCCTTGGAGAAGGCCTTGCTGGCCTCGATGACCGCGGCCTTGGCCTCGGGACCGAAGCAGGGGACGCCGGCGGCGGTAAGGGCGTCCACCGCGCCCAGAGCCAGCGGGTCGTCGGGGGCCACCACGCAGTAGTCAATGGCGTGGGCCTTGGCGAACTCCACCTGGGCGGGGATGTCCTTGGCGCCGATCTCAGGCACGCACACGGCGTCCGCGGCGATGCCGCCGTTGCCGGGCAGGCAGTAGATCACTTCCACATCGGGGTTCTTTTTCAATGCCTTGATCATGGCATGTTCGCGGCCGCCGCCGCCGATCACCATAAGTTTCATGGTCGGAGAACCTCCCGGGATCAATGATGGAACAGACGCATGCCGGTGAAGGCCATGACGATGCCGTACTTGTTGCAGGTGTCGATGACGTTGTCATCCCGGATGGAGCCGCCGGGCTGGGCGATATACTCCACGCCGGACTTGCGGGCACGCTCCACGTTGTCGCCGAAGGGGAAGAAGGCGTCGGAGCCCACGGACACGCCGGAGAGCTTGGCGATCCAGGCCTTCTTTTCCTCCCGGGTGAGGGGCTCGGGCTTGACGGTGAAGGTCTTCTGCCACACGCCCTCGGCCAGCACGTCCTCGTACTCGTCGGAGATATAGATGTCGATGGCGTTGTCACGGTCGGCGCGGCGGATGCCGGGCACGAACTGCAGGCCCAGCACCATGGGATGCTGGCGCAGCCACCAGTTGTCGGCCTTGGAGCCGGCCAGACGGGTGCAGTGGATGCGGCTCTGCTGACCGGCGCCCACGCCGATGGTCTGACCGTTCTTCACATAGCACACGGAGTTGGACTGGGTGTACTTCAGGGTGATGAGGGAGAGGAGCAGGTCGTGCTTGGCGCTCTGGGGCAGCTGCTTGTTCTCGGTGACGATGTTCTCCAGCAGAGACTCGTTGATCTCAAAGCTGTTGTAGCCCTGCTGGAAGGTGATGCCGTAGATGTGGCGGCGCTCGACGGGGGAGGGCTCGTAGTCGGGGTCGATCTGGACGATGTTGTAGTTGCCCTTCTTCTTCTCCTTGAGGATGGCAAGGGCTTCCTCGGTGTAGCCGGGGGCGATGATGCCGTCGGACACCTCGGGCTTCAGATAGCGGGCGGTGGCCTCGTCACAGATGTCGGACAGGGCGGCCCAGTCGCCGTAGGAGCACAGGCGGTCGGCGCCGCGGGCCTTGATATAGGCGCAGGCGATGGGGGAGGTGTCGCAGCCGTCGGCGAAGTAGATCTGCTTCTCCACCTCGGTGAGGGGGGTGCCCAGGGCGGCACCGGCTGGGGAGACGTGCTTGAAGGAGGCGGCGGCGGGCAGACCGGTGGCCTTCTTCAGGGCCTTGACCAGCTGCCAGGAGTTGAGGGCGTCCATGAAGTTGATATAGCCGGGCTTGCCGTTGAGCACGGTGAGGGGCAGCTCGCCGGCATCCATGGAGATGCTGGCAGGCTTCTGATTGGGGTTGCAGCCGTATTTCAGTTCCAGTTCACGCATGATTTAAGCCTCCTGATGCTTGTTGATGATGACGGTATCGGTCTCGCCGGAGGCGAGGTCGATGTAGCGGACAAAGAGGGACACCTTGTTGTCGGCGTTGAGGGAGGTCCACACCTCGTTGGCCAGAGTCCCGGCGTCGGGGGCGGTGACGGCCACGGGGCGGGGCTCACCCTCGAAGGAGGGCAGGGGGTCGGC
>JAQXJQ010000136.1 GCA_029009035.1 Oscillospiraceae bacterium
CGTGGATGCCGGGGGTGGTGCTGCCACGGGCTCCGGACTTCAGCAGAAGGATCTCGCCGGGCTGCAGCACATGGTTGATCTCAGCCAGCTTGTCGATGAAGTCCTGCTTGGTGATCTTGTAGCCATCGGGCTTATCGGAAAAGTCCAGTTTGACGCCGCGGCCGATGCACCACTCCAGAGGCACCTCTTCAATGGTCCAGGCCTTCTCGCCGCCGGGGATATATGCCTCGTTCTGACGGGGGAAGTAATGCCAGGGAGCGTCCAGATGGGTGCCGGAGTGGGTGCACATCTGCACGAAGTCCACAGCCCAGCCGTTGCCCTCGGGGAGGTCATCCACGGTGGTACCGGGGAAATATTCGCCCATGCCGGGAGCGGTCTTCTTGTGGTCCCAACGGTCAATCTTGGGGATTTGAATCGGGGGATCGCAGGGCAGATCTTCTTCCAGCAGCACGGTCAAATCAACGATTTTCATACGAACACACTCCTTCTTTTAATGTAACAGCTTGTGCTGTTGAGTACAGAAAACATTAAAGCAAAAACCATGCCAACTCTTGAACCTGCCGAACCCCCTGGGGCGCAACGATTCTTTCCTCTCCCCCTGTTTGCAGGTGTGTGCCAAAAAGGTTACACCCGGTGTCTTCCCCCTGTCCCCGCCCCTGTTCCGGTGGGGAAATCCCTGTATTCAAGCCAAAAAACGGACTTTTTCGTGACAATATTAACATATGTAACCTTTTTGATACATAGTGTTAAAAAGGTTACACTTTCCGGTTCATTATATGGCACTATGTTCAACTGTTATGAATTAAAAATCAATTTTTTGTCTGTTCTGCACATTATTTTCCGTTCTTTTTCGGCAAATCAGCAGTTGTGTTCTCCCATCGCGGCATATTATAATATGGTCGTGAAATTGGTAATACATTTTGGCTCAGGGGAGGTGGCAGCAATGAAGGGTACCGCGCTGAACAGCATGGCCCGGGAATTTATGGAGAGTCTGATCTCGGCGATCCTGGACGAGAGGGGAAACTACATCTTCGTCAGCAAGCCCTGGACGGATTATCTGAATTTGCCCGCGGAGCAGGTCCTGGGCCGGAATGTGCTGGAGATCGTCCCCGACTCTCTGGGCATGGAGGTGCTGCGCACCGGGCAGCCCGTTACCGCCCACAGGGTCATGCACAACGGCGTGCCCGCCTTTACCACCTATCTCCCCCGGAAAAACAAGGATGGACAGGTGTGCGGCGTATTTCTCTATGTGGTGGTGGACGGCATCAGCAACGCCCGGGATATGATCCGCCAGATGGAGGTCATGGCCAACGAGGTGGATTATTATAAGGAGGAGCTCTCCCGGGAACGGGGCGCACGCTATGGGCTGGACAGCATCATCGGCTCCAGTCCCGCCATCCTGCGCATGAAGGACCAGATCGTCCAGGCCGCCAAATCCTCCTCCACGGTGCTCATCGAGGGCGAGACCGGCAGCGGCAAGGAGCTGATCGCCCACTCCATCCACTCCCTCAGCGCACGCCGCAGCGCCAACTTCGTCCGGGTCAACTGCTCTGCCATCCCCGGAGAGCTGATGGAGTCGGAGTTCTTCGGCTACACCTCCGGCGCCTTTACCGGCGCTTTGAAGAAGGGCAAACCCGGCCGCTTTGAGCTGGCCAACGGCGGCTCCATCTTTCTGGATGAGGTCAATCTGCTCACCCCCACCATTCAGCCCAAGTTCCTGCGGGTGCTGCAGGAGATGGAGATCGACCCCGTGGGCAGCGACAAACCCAAATCCGTGGATGTGCGCGTCATCGCCGCCACAAACATCCCCCTGGAAAATCTGGTGCGGGAGGGCAAGTTCCGCAGCGACCTCTATTGGCGCCTGAACGTCATCCGCATACAGGCCCCTCCCCTGCGGGAGCGCAAGGAGGACATCCCCGCCCTGACGGAAAATGTCATCCAGCGGCTCAACACCCAGCTGGGCATGGTGGTGCAGGGGGTCAGCAGCGGCGTTTTGAAGCTGTTCCAGCAATATGACTGGCCGGGCAATGTGCGCGAGCTGCAAAACGCCATTGAGTCCGCCATGAACATGGCCAAGACTCCTGTGCTCCAGGTGCATGATTTTGAGCGTCTGGTCCAGCGGGTCAATTCCGACCATCGCCGCGCCGGCAACGGCGAGGGCAGCCATTTTCTGAAGAACACCAAGCAGGATTACGAGCGGGACGTCCTGCGGGACGCGCTGGAGTCCTGCGGCGGGAACAAGGCCATGGCCGCCCGCGCCCTCGGCATCTCCCGCACGGTACTCTACCGAAAACTCAACCAATACGGGCTGAAGTAGTCCTTTGCGCTGGGGCTGCCGCAGAATATTCCGTTCTGCGGCAGCCCTTTCTGTTTGTCTCCGACGGGTGACTTTCTGTCCGACCAGAAAGTCACCAAAGAGTCGCTTAAGGACTGCCGCCCTTAAGAAACCCGCTTGGCACACTTCGGTTTCACGGGCCATCACCGGCGCACTGAGAGGGATACTCTGTTTGCTTCGTTTTTGCTGCCGCACAGCTCAGTGGCAAGGCTGCCCAGCGCCCCAGGATACCGCGCCTTTGAGGCGTGTTGTGGGTAGGCTGGGCACCGAAGAGGGTAAGCACGAAGCGCAGCGGAGAAACCGCTTGAGACACTCCGCCCACATCGCCGACTTGAGATCGGATTGTACCGTACTACGGGGCAGGATCCATAAGGGCGCAGCCCTTATGCGTGTTTTTGGTTTCTTTTTGCACGAGCAAAAAGAAACTCGCCCGCAGGCGAAACCTCCCCTCCGACAAAACCTTCGGTTGCGCCCCACGAAAAACGGACTGCCTGTTT
>JAQXJQ010000137.1 GCA_029009035.1 Oscillospiraceae bacterium
TCAACGTGGCCCGGGGTGTCGATGATGTTCAGCCGGCAGCCCTTCCAGAAGCAGGTGGTGGCTGCGGAGGTGATGGTAATACCACGCTCCTGCTCCTGAGCCATCCAGTCCATGGTGGCGGTGCCATCATGGGTCTCACCGATCTTGTAGTTGACGCCGGTGTAGTACAGGATACGCTCGGTCGTGGTGGTCTTACCGGCATCGATGTGGGCCATGATACCGATGTTTCTGGTGTTCTCCAGAGAAACTTTTCTTGCCATAATTCCGCGCTCCTCTAATTACCAGCGGTAATGGGCGAAGGCCTTGTTGGCCTCAGCCATCTTGTGAGTGTCCTCACGCTTCTTGACGGCGGAGCCGGTGTTGTTGGCGGCGTCCATGATCTCGCCGGCGAGGCGCTCCTTCATGGTCTTCTCGCCGCGGTTGCGGGAGTAGGTGGTCAGCCAACGCAGGCCGAGGGTCTGACGACGCTCGGGGCGGACCTCCATGGGGACCTGGTAGGTGGAACCGCCGACACGGCGGGACTTGGTCTCCAGAGAAGGCATGATGTTCTCCATGGCGGCGGTGAACACATCCACAGCCTCCTGGCCGGTCTTCTCTTTGATAATGTCGAAAGCACCGTAGACGACCTTCTGGGCAACGCCCTTCTTGCCGTCGAGCATAATGCTGTTGACGAGCTTAGTGACTAAGACGGAATTATACAGCGGATCCGGCAGGATCTCACGCTTGGGTACGTTTCCTCTTCTGGGCACTTTGCTTCCCTCCTTCTTAAAATAATAGAAATCATAGGTACTCATCATGATAAGCATGATGTGTAATGCCTGTCCGAGGTCTACCCATAAATATATATGGTATAAACGCTCGGCAAGGCGGGTTTGCCTTGCGCAAACGCACAATGCAATTCAGTGTCGGTCAGAAGTTATTACTTCTTCTTGCCGGTGGCAGCGCCGCCCTTACCGGCCTTGGGACGCTTGGCGCCGTACTTGGAACGGCTCTGCATACGGCCATTGACGCCCTGGGTATCCAGAGTGCCGCGGATGATGTGGTAACGCACGCCGGGAAGGTCCTTCACACGGCCGCCGCGGATCATGACCACAGAGTGCTCCTGCAGGTTGTGGCCCACACCGGGAATATAGGCGGTGACCTCGTAGCCGTTGGTCAGACGCACACGGGCAATCTTACGCAGAGCGGAGTTCGGCTTCTTGGGAGTAGAAGTACGAACAGCAGTGCAGACGCCGCGCTTCTGAGGGGAGGGCAGGTCGGTCTCCTTGTTCTTCAGGGTGTTCAGACCATGCTGCATGGCGGGAGAGTTGGACTTGTAGGTCACCTTCTCGCGACCCTTGCGCACCAGTTGGTTAAAAGTAGGCATGATTTTCCTCCTTTCAATGAATATATATTTTAACGAACTTTCCGAAGATTATTCGTCAAAACCGAAATAAATCAGACGGTCGCCGCAACGGCGGCGCCCACGGCAATGCCGCAGGCCTGTCCCAGCTCCCTCATGTGCTCCGTCCAGACAACGGGCACTCCCTGCTCCCCGGCCAGTTCGGCCAGAGGCTCCGTGAGGGCGGGATCGGCGTCACGGGCGAGAAAAACGGTCTTTACCCGGCCGTCTCTCAAAGCCCTGCGGGTCTGCTTGACGCCCACGACCTTGCCGGCTTGTTCCAGTTGGGTCAGCATCTTTGAGACCTCCTTTTGGCATATCAGCGCAATTTGAGATTATAGCAGAAACGCATGCTGCCGTCAAGGATTTTTGCCCCTGTTTTTTCAAAATTTTCTCCGGAAGATCCCTCCCTTTGCCCTCTTTCTCCATGTTTTTGTGTCCGGGCAAAAAATTGCGGCCGGGACACCCGGTCCCGGCCGCAAAAAAGCATCATTTACAGGCGCTCCAGCATACCCGCGCCCCGCTGCTTTACCACAACGGCGCACGCCACAGCCAGCACCGCCACCAGCGCCACCGCCGCCCACATATGGACGAAAGCATAGAGCAGCCCCGCCGCGCCCAGCGCCGCCATGGGGATAAACATGGCCAGTACAGACGCCATGGACTGCTTGATGACCAGCGTCTCATTGGCGGCGTCCAGCTTGGGGAAGCAGAGACCCATGAGCATACCGAAGCAGGCGCACCCCACCGCAAAGAGGATCATCGTCACGATGAGCACAATTCCCTGCCACAGGGGGAGGCTCAGGGCAAAGGCCAGGCAGCCGCCGGAGATGAGCACACAGGGAACGGCCAGCAGCAGCTGGAAGGCGATCTTCACCCCGATGATCCGCTCCGCCGCCAGAGGGGCCTCCCGGAGGATCCAGAAGCAGCGTCCCTCCAAGCTCACAGAAGGCGCGGTGATGATGCAGGTGGACAGGCAGAAGCCCATGGCCGCCGCCGCAACGGGCAGTGCGGGCATCACCGCGCTGAGCTCCCTCAGCGCCTCCCGCTTCACGATGGCCGCCACGCCCATGACCAGCAGGAGCATGAGGCCCAGTCCGGCATTCCAGAGATAGCCGGGGGTGCCGAAAAAGCGGCGCTTTTCCTTGGCAAGCAGGGCCTTGGTCTGGCCCGCGGAGCGCTGGCCGGTGAGCTTATAGTCGCTGCGGGCAGAGCGGGCATGGAAGGCCGTGACCGCCCAGCGGTAGCATCTTCCCAGACCCGCGGTGACCACAGCGCAGGGGATCACGCAGCACAGGGCAAACAGGCCGACGGCCTGCCAGCTGCCCATGATCCCGTCCGCCATCCACACGAGAGGCATGGCCCAGCGAAGGCCTTCCTTAATGGAGTCGGCATGGAGGGCAAGGTTGTTCAAAATACCCTGCAGATTGAAGCTGAAATAGAACACCACGATGAGAAACAGGGCCATAAAGATGTTCTGACCCCAGTTCCTGCCCCGGGTGACCCTGGCGGAGGCAAAGGCCAGAAGGGCACCGATGAGAACGGACAGCGCCGTATCCAACAGGGGCAGCAGCAGCGTGGCCAGCAGCAGACGCAGGAAAAAGCTCACATTCAGTCCCATTCCCGTCCGAACCGCGCAGATCACGCCGGCAGGCACCAGTACGAAAAAGGACATGATCAGGCTCTCCAGATAGATGGCCGCCATGCGGCTGGCCATCAGCACGGTGGAGGACACCGGCAGCGCCAGCAGAAGGTCGTTATCCTTGCCGCCGAACACCACGCCCTTCACCGCGAACACGGTGTAGAGCAAACCGCCCACCAGAGCGCCAATGCCCATGTAGATGAACAGCAGGACCTCCATACGGATGGGGATGAGCACATCCAGCAGCATATTGCTGTAAAGGCCGGAGAGGTAGACTCCCAGGAAGGCCATGAGCAGCGCCATCCGCATCCCGGAGGCGGCCCGTTTCCGTTTTCCCTTGTCCCGGCCCGTGCTGGTCAGGAGCATGGACTTTACGCTCACCTTGAGCAGCACCCAGAAATGCTTCATTGGGCATCCTCCTCCAGTTCCAGGAAGACCTCCTCCAGGGAGGAGTCGCCCACCAGCTCTTCGGTGGGGCCGCAGGTCACCAGTTTGCCGCCGCGGATAATGGCGATCTTGTCGCAGAGCTTTTCCGCCACCTCCAGCACATGGGTGGAGAAGAATACCGCGGAGCCGCTCTCACACAGTCTGGCCAGCTCCCCCTTCATCACATGAGCGGCGCTGGGGTCGAGGCCCACAAAGGGCTCATCCAGGATGAGCAGCCTGGGCTTGCGGATAAAGGCGGAAATGAGGGCCAGCTTCTGGCGCATACCGTGGGAATAGCTGCCGATGGGGGAGCCCAGATTGCCGGTGATCTCAAAGGCGTCGCCGTAGTAGCCGATGAGGCGGGTACGCTCCTCCGCCGGGATGTCATAGAGGTCGGCAATGAAGTTCAGATAGTCGATGCCTGTCATGAACTCATAGAGGTCGGGGTTGTCGGGCAGAAAGGCGGTGACCCGCTTGGCCGCCACCGGCTCCTTGCGGATGTCGTGGCCGTCGATGACGATGCGCCCCTCGGTGAAGTCCATCACACCAGCCACCGCCCGCAGAGTGGTGGTCTTGCCGGCGCCGTTGTGGCCGATGAAGCCGAAGATCTCACCGGGTCTGACCTCAAGGGACAGGTCATCCACCGCGACTTTTCCGCCGGGATAGGTCTTGGAATAGTGTTCAATCCGAAGCATGGCAAATTCTCCTTTATTCATCACGGTATTCAGTTTCCCGTTCAAAGCTCAGATAGCGGGTGCCCTGGAAGGTCAACCGCCCCCGGTCTCCCTCCGCCAGCATTCCGTACTCATGGCCGGATACCGCCAGCTCCATCCGGTCACCGCTCTCCACCTCAAAGGTCACATAGTACCAGGTGGAGGTGGACATATGGCCGGTTCCGTCTGCGTGGTTGTGGTGGCTGTGGGACACCTCCGCCCGCTTTCCCGCTACGGCGGCAAAGACGGTGAGCCTGGGAGAGTGGTTGTTGCGGTTCCACTCCATAAGCCCCCGCACGACGGCCACCACGAACAGCGCCAAAATCAGAAGAAAGGCAATGGGAAAAATGGCCGACATGATGGAAAACCCGTTCCACCCGCCAAATCCGGAAAACACTTTTCTCGCTCCTTTCCGCCGTTAAAGGCTGTCGACCACCTGAGAGAGGGTCTCCAAAAAGGCCTCCTCCCCCCATGTGTTGACCTTGAACATCAACGCCTGGCTTCCTCCGGCGGTGATGGCGATGAGGTGCAGGTCCTCCCCCACCCCGGTGAGGGTCAGGGACAGGGCCACCCGGTTTCCGCCGCTCCAGCTGTACCGCTCGTACATCCGCACGGCACAGCGGAACTCTCCCATGTTCACATCGCTGCCCTCCTCAAAGGACGCGGAAGCGCTGCCATCCAGCACGCCCCTGTGGAGCTTCTCCAGCACCCGGTCAAAGTCGCCGTGAATATCCCGCTCCAGCATCGCCATGACTGTCTCTCCTTTTAAAATAATGATAAGAACCGCCTTACACATAGTAGGGATCGTCGGAGCGCTCGCCCAGCACCATCTGATGCTTGCGTCCGGCGGAGTATGCCAGTTTCTCCCGCAGCGCCTCCACATCGCCGGAGCGAAGGGCGGCGCGGTAGGACTCCAGGTTGGCGCTCAGGCGGTCCAGCGCCGCGCTCAGCGCCCCCTCGTTCATGGAAAACAGCTGGGTCCAAAGCTCCACATCCAGATCGGCCACACGGGTGCATCCGCGGAAGGAGCTTCCCTCAAAGCCGCGGCAGGTAAACAGCCCCTCGTCATCGCACACCGACACCGCGATAATATGCATCATCTGGCTGGTGTAGGCGATCATGGCGTCGTGTTCGGCGGGAGTGGTGTTCACCACATCCTTGCACCCCACATAGTCCGCCATGCGCCCCATGAGGGCGATGTGCTCGCCGGTGCTGTCCGCCCGGGGGGTGATGATATAGTGGGCGCCCCGGAACATATCGGGCAGCGCGTGTTCAATGCCGGAAAATTCCGTACCGGCCATGGGGTGCCCGCCGATGAAATCCACCGTGGCAGGCAGCACCCGGGAGGCCTCCATCACCGCCCCCTTGATGCCGCACACATCGGTGACCAGGCTGCCGGGCTTGAAGTCCGCCCGGTGGGCCTCCATAAAGGTCACGATGTCCTTGGGGTTGATGCACAGAATGGTCACATCCGCCTCACGAAGGGCGCCGGCGGCGTCCAGTGTGGCG
Organism: Oscillospiraceae bacterium; assembly: GCA_029009035.1. Lineage (GTDB taxonomy): Bacteria > Bacillota > Clostridia > Oscillospirales > Oscillospiraceae > Enterenecus. The sequence continues at coordinate 5,672 of JAQXJQ010000137.1, forward strand.
GCGTCGCCCACGCCGTGGCTCATGGCGTAATCCGCCGTGGCCTGCCGGCGCACCACGCCCACGATCTCATAGTCCTCAAAGCCTCTCAGCGCCAGCGCCAGAGATCCGCCGATCAGGCCCAGGCCCACAATGGCGATCTTCTTTTTCATGGCTCAAACCTCCAAAGTCCGGCCCACGCACTCCGCCATGGTCTTCAGCTTGGGCATCAGGGCGTCAAACTGGTCGGGGGTAATGGACTGCGCGCCGTCGCACCAGGCGTGCTGGGGATCGTTATGCACCTCGATGATGAGGCCGTCCGCCCCGGCGGCAACCGCCGCCATGCTCATCCGCTCCACCATCCACGCCTTGCCGCAGGCATGGGAGGGATCCACCACCACCGGCAGGTGGGACTGCTGCTTCACCGCCAGCACCGCAGAGAGATCCAGGGTGTTGCGGGTAAAGGTCTCAAAGGTGCGGATGCCCCGCTCGCACAGGATCACGTTGGGGTTTCCGCTGGCCATAATATACTCCGCGGACATGAGCCATTCCTCAATGGTGGCCGACATGCCCCGCTTGAGCAGGATGGGTTTGTCCGTGTGCCGGCCCAGCTGCTTGAGCAGGTTGAAGTTCTGCATATTGCGGGCGCCCACCTGAATGACGTCCACGCAGCGCTGGAACAGGTCGATGTGCTCCACATCCATGATCTCCGTGACCACGGGAAGGCCGGTGTGATCCCCCGCTCCCCGCAGCAGCCTCAGCCCCTCATCCTCCAGGCCCTGGAAGGAGTAGGGGGATGTGCGGGGCTTGAAGGCGCCGCCCCGCAGCGCCGCCGCTCCGGCACGCTTCACCCGCTCCGCCACGGCGTTGATCTGCGCCTCGGTCTCCACAGAGCAGGGGCCCGCAATGACGCACAGCTCTTTCCCGCCGATGCTTTTGCCGTTGGGCAGGGCGATCACCGTGTCGTCGGGGTGGTACTTGCGGTTGGCCTTCTTGTAGGGCTCGCTCACCGCCATGACCCGCTCCACGCCGGGCAGCTGCTCCAGCTTCTCTCTGTCGATGCCGGCGGCATTGCCCTCCGCGCCCAGAATGGTGGTCTCGCTGCCCTTGGATACCATCACCCGCACCCCGCCGGCCTCCATGAACCGGACGGCGGCCTCCATCTGCTCACGGGTGAAATTCTGTTTCATAATAACGACCATATTGTCTTACCTCCGCAAAAAAATTGCGGGGAGCCCGAAAGCCCCCCGCAGGTCAACGGTTCCCTGTGGCGCGCCTATGGGCATGACAAACAGCCGCTATTACCATAATAATAGCGATAAGCAGCCGTATAGCCGTTGGCGCGGGAATTCAGCATGGAAACACGCTCCTTTACACCCCTTCATTTTAATGCTTTGAAGCAGTAAAGTCAAGCCCTGTCCCCAAATTTCTTCCCGCACACGGCCGACGGCCTTCAGCGATAGCGCACGGCGGTGCCGTAGGCCGTGATCTCCGCCGCTCCCTGCATGATGGAAGCAGAGGTATAGCGGACGTTCACCACCGCGTCGGCCCCCAGCTCCTCCGCCTCGTCCACCATGCGCTTGGTGGCCAGCTGCCGGGCCTCGGTGAGCATCTCGGTATAGGCCTCGATCTCGCCGCCCACCAGCGTTTTCATCCCGGCCATGAAATCCTTGCCAAAGCTCTTGGCCTTGACCACGCTGCCCTTTACGATGCCAAGGGCCTCGATCTCTTTTCCCGGGACATGATCAATATTTAGAAGCAGCATCCTCTTCTCCTCCTCTGATCTGTTTCAGCCGCTGATACAGGGCCAGCAGCACGCCGAACACCACCACGCCGATGGCCACCGCAAAGCCGATCACGATGCCCAGAGGAGGGGTCTCCTGCGAAAAGGCCCAGATGAGCAGCGCCGCCAGCGCGCCCACCAGGATCAGCACCGCCACGGCGCCCGTCACGGCAGGGGCATAGCGGTTGATATTGTCCCGGCGCTTGATATTCATAAATCTGGTTCCCTCCTGTTCCTTCTGTTCCATGTGCTCCAGCACACGGTCCACATCCAGTCCGTCCAGATCGCAGCGGTTTTCCTTCAGCGCCTCGCTCACATCCAGCATGGCGTTCAGGTCGGAGCGCCGCCCCTCCAGATACTTCACATGGCGGTCCATGGTCTCGCCCAGAGAGGTCTGCCTCTGCTTCAGTCTGACGATCTCCTCAATGGGCACATCCAGCATCCGAAGCAGCCTGATCTTTTTCAGCCAGACCACATCGGCGTCGTCATACTCCCGATAGCCGTTCTCACTGTTCCGACCGGGGGTGAGCAGCCCTTCCTTTTCATAAAAGCGGATGTTTCCCTTGGTGATCCCCGCCAGCTGCTCCACCTGGTTGATCTTCATTTCTCTCTCACCTCTGAGGATAGCCTACACCTTACAGTAGGTGTAAAGTCAAGTATTTTCCAAAAATTTATGTCTCCTCCGGCGTCATGACGCCCTGGAGGGGATAGCTTCCGTAGCTGTCGAGGGTCTCCCCTTCCACCAGGATCTGCACGCCCCGCACATAGCCCAGGCTGCACAGGGACTCCACCACGCTGCGCACCACCAGCTCCTGCTCTTTCTCAGACTCCGGCGTCTGCCCGGCAAAGGCGGCGGAAAAGTCCGCGTAGCAGACCCCGTCCTCCACACGGGCGGAATAGACCTCCGTCTCCGGCGGCAGCAGCACGGTGAGGCCCGATTCCCTCGGCCCGGCCGCCAACGCCCGGAGCACCGCCTCCGTGGCGGACTCGCTCCCGATCAGGCGGAACACCCGCAGCTCCACGCCCAGCTCGTCTCCGCCGGCACGGCGGAAGCACAGCGCGGCGGTCAGCTCCACCGGCTCCTCCTCCGCGCCGGAAAAGAAGAAGTCATCCCGGTTCAAAACGGGCTTGGCCCGCTCCGGCAGGTTCGCCCCCTGCACCGTAATGGCCACCTGCTCCACACCTTCCAGTTGGAGCAGGGTCAGGGCAATGCAGCTGTCCGCCATGGTGAGGTCCACCCCGTGAAGGCTCGCGTACTCCCCGGACAGGTCCACGCTCAGCACTCTGCCACTCCGGGTCCAGCCCAGCAGTTCGGTCCCCTCCGGGATGGGGGACTCCATCCGGCCGCCCTCGGCAGGACCGCTCAGCAGGGCCGCCATCACCGCCGGCACGGACTGTTCGCCCCGGTAGCTTTGGGAGGCCATCGTCCTGCGCTCCTGCCCGGTCCTGGAGAGGAACCACAGCTGAAATTCGCCCTCCGTCCCTCCCCCGCCGCAGGCGCACAGGGAGCTCAGCAGCACCGCACAGAGCAGCAGGCTCATCATCCGTCTCATGCCTCGCCGCCTCCTTCCTCTCCGCAGGCGGGAAATTCCACCCGGAACAGGGTGCCCACGCCTCCCTCGCCGGGGAACACCTCCACCTTGCCGCCGTGGAGTTTCACCGTCTCCCACACGATGGACAGGCCCAGGCCGGTGCCTCCGGCAGCCCGGGATCTGGCCTTGTCCACCCGGTAGAAGCGGTCAAAGATCTTGGCCCGGTCCTCCTCGGGGATGCCCACGCCGGTGTCGCTCACGGTGAGCAGCACCTTGTCCTCCCGGCGCAGCACGGCCACATCCACCCGTCCGCCGGGCAGATTGTATTTGACGGCGTTTTCCATGAGATTGAACACCACCTGGTAGAGGTCATCCTCTGTACACAGCACCCGGCAGTTTTCCTCCCCCGCGCAGGTAATGGTCACCCCCGCCGCCTCCGCCAGGGGCTGCAGCATATGCCCGGCACGGGCCACCACGGCGTCCACGGCCACGGGGACGCGCCGGATGGGCAGCTCGGCATCCAGCCGGGTCAGGGTGAGCAGGCGCTCGCTGATCCGGGTAAGGCGGTCGGTCTCCTCTCCGATGTCCCCCATGAACTCCCGCACGGTCTCCGGGTCGACGTCCGGGTTCTGCAGCACGGAGTCGGTGAGCAGGCGGATGGATGCCAGCGGGGTCTTCAGCTCGTGGGAGGCATCGGACACGAAACGCCGGCGCACCTCTTCCGTGGTCTGAAGGCGGTCGGTCAGGCGGTTGAACTCATCGGCCAGACGGGCCATCTCATCCTTCCCCCGCGGTTCCACCCGGTGGGTGTATTCGCCCTCCCGCACCCGGTTGATGGCGCCCAGCAGCAGCGAGGTATTGCGGGTCAGCGCCCTCGCCAACACCACCACCAGCACCAGAGCCGCGACGCACACCACAATGGAGATATAGCGCAGGTTGGACTGAATGGACTGCAGCAGCTCCGCCTGCGCGGTATCATATTCATAAAGGTACACCGCGCCCAATATCTCGCCGCGGTACACCACCGGCACAGCGGTCCTGGAGCGGAAGGCCTCCCCCCGGTACTCCGAGCGGAACACGTCTTTTTTCCCCTCCAGCGCGGTGAGCACCTCGTCCATCAGGGCGTAGTCCCCCCTGCGGTTGCCCAGCGTGGAGCTGTCATAGAGCACGTGGGCGGC
>JAQXJQ010000138.1 GCA_029009035.1 Oscillospiraceae bacterium
GCCCAGCGCCTCATTGACGACCTGGACGAGGTGGACTATATCGAGCGGGTCAAGACCCAGCAGAAGAACTGGATCGGCCGCTCCACCGGCGCCGAGGTCAAGTTCAAGGCCACCACCGGCGATGAGATCGTGGTGTTCACCACCCGGTGCGACACCCTGTTCGGCGCCACCTACATGGTGCTCTCTCCCGAGCACGCTCTGGTGCGGGAGTGGCTGGAGCAGGGCAAGCTCCATAACGCCGATGAGGTGAAGGCCTATCAGGCTCTGGCCGCCTCCAAGTCCGACATGGAGCGCACCGAGCTCAACAAGGACAAGACCGGCGTGTGCCTGGACGGCGTGAAGGGCATCAACCCCGTCAACGGCAAGGAGATCCCCATCTTCATTTCCGACTATGTTCTGGCCACCTACGGCACCGGCGCCATCATGGCCGTGCCTGCCCATGATGACCGCGACTGGGAGTTCGCCAAGAAGTTCGGCTGCGAGATCATCGAGGTGGTCTCCGGCGGCGAGGACGTGCAGAAGGCCGCCTTCACCGCCAAGGACGACACCGGCATCATGGTCAACTCCGGCTTCCTCAACGGCATGACCGTCAAGCAGGCCATCCCCGCCATGACCAAGTGGCTGGAGGAGCAGGGCATCGGTGAGGCCAAGGTGAACTACAAGCTGCGCGACTGGGTGTTCTCCCGCCAGCGCTACTGGGGCGAGCCCATCCCCATGGTCTGGTGCGACAAGTGCGGCTGGCAGCCCATCGACGAGAGCGAGCTGCCCCTGCTGCTGCCCGAGGTGGAGTCCTACGAGCCCACCGATGACGGCGAGTCCCCCCTCTCCAAGATGACCGATTGGGTGAATACCACCTGCCCCTGCTGCGGCGGCCCCGCCCGGCGGGAGACCGACACCATGCCCCAGTGGGCCGGTTCCAGCTGGTACTTCCTGCGCTATATGGATCCCCACAATGACGAGGCCCTGGCCTCTCCCGAGGCGCTGAAGTACTGGAGCCCTGTGGACTGGTACAACGGCGGCATGGAGCACACCACCCTCCACCTGCTGTACAGCCGTTTCTGGCACAAGTTCCTCTATGACATCGGCGTGGTCCCCACCAAGGAGCCCTACAAGAAGCGCACCTCTCACGGTATGATCCTGGGCGAGGGCGGCGAGAAGATGTCCAAGAGCCGGGGCAACGTGGTCAACCCCAACGACATCGTGGCTGCCTACGGCGCGGACACCCTCCGCCTCTATATCATGTTTATCGGCGACTTTGAGCAGGCTGCTGTCTGGTCCGACAACGCCGTGAAGGGCTGCAAGCGCTTTTTGGACAAGGTGTGGAACCTGGCCGAGAGCTGCTCCGACAGCCTGGAGTACACCGCCAAGAACGAGCCTTCCATCCACAAGTGCATCAAGAAGGTGGCCGACGACATCGACGGCATGAAGTTCAACACCGCCATCGCCGCCATGATGACTCTGGTGAACGAGATGGGTCAGAACGGCTGCTCCAAGGGCGATATGAGAGCCTTGATCCTCATGCTCTCCCCCTTCGCGCCCCACATTGCCGAGGAGCTGTGGGAGATGCTGGGCTTTGCCGGCGAGGGCTTTGCCTGCCAGCAGAAGTGGCCTGAGTATGACGAGAGCAAGACCGTGGCCAGCGAGGTGCAGATGGCCGTTCAGGTCAACGGCAAGGTGCGCGCCAACATCATCGTGAGCGCCGATGCCGACAACGACGCCATCGTGGCCGCCGCCATGGCCGACGAGAAGGTGAAGAAGTTCACCGACGGCATGAACCCGGTGAAGACCGTGGTGGTCCCCAAGCGCCTGGTGAACCTGATCGTCAAGTAATAGTTCTTGTGGGAGAAGCTTAAAAAATCTCCATATTTAGCGGTTGACAAGGGCAGATATTTTTCGTATAATGCTACTGTTAAAGCCATACCCCGATTTTATGGCCCCAAAGCATCCTGGATGTAACCGGTTGCTGCGGAGGGAGGGAAATATAGATGTCCGAAGTTCATGTTCGTGAGGGCGAGTCCCTGGAGAACGCGCTGAAGCGCTTCAAGCGCAGCTGCGCCAAGTCCGGTGTCCTGGCCGAGGTTCGTAAGCGCGAGTTTTACGATAGCCCCAGCGTCAAGCGCCGCAAGAAGAGCGAAGCCGCTCGCAAGAACCGCAAGAAGTTCTATTGATTGCAAAAAAGAAGCCGCTGCAAACGCAGCGGCTTCTTTAGTTTTCTAAAAACCTCGTAGAGTTTCGCCGCAAAGCGGCGAAATAAAATGAAATCCGTTTTTGCCGGCGACATGTGCGTCGGCAAAAACACTTCTCAGTCCGCAAGCGTGCGAGCGCAGCGAGTGCGACGTGGCGGACTGCAAAAATTGTCGGAAAAGGCGAAGCCTTTTTCGACAGGTTGAGAAGCCACTGCAAACGCAGCGGCTTCTTTTTATTGCTCGTTGAAAATGTCGCCCCAATGGCCGCCCACCTCAGGGAGAGCCAGAAGCACGGCGGACAGCTCCAGCCGACGGGCGAGGGCGAGCTTGGCCCGGATGGAACGGGGAGTGTCGAAGAGGACGAAGTGGGCCTGCCCGCCGGGGGTCATATAGGTGTAGTAATTGGTGCAAAGCCCGCGGTCAAAGAAGGTGGCGGGCTGGAGCTGCCGCATCTGGGTCTCCAGAGCCTGGGCGGTCAGCGGTTTTCCCCGGCCGCTCATGGGCAGGGTGAGGTCCTCCCGCAGCCATTGGACCGCCAGAACGGCGCGGTTTGCCCCATAGCGTTGGAGGGCGTTTCGCACACGGCGCTCCAGGGAGCCGGAGGTGACCGGGGAGGGGATCAAAACCTGTGCCTCCGGGGCAAAGGGGGCGCAGGACTCCGGGAGGAGCAGAGACAGCCCCTCTTTGCCGCAGTGTTCCGCCAGCAGGGAGAGAAACTGCCCGGTGCCCGGGTCGGGGGGACGGTCAAAGTCGCACAGCACGCCCCGGTAGTCCCGGCGGCGGCATTCCGCCGTGATCTGGCGGCAGCAGGGGAGGGGATCGGCGAACTCGCCGCCCTCTCCCCGGTCCAGCAGCATCAGCCCACCCCCGGAGCCTTCCTCCATGGGCAGCGCCAGCAGGGAAGGACCCGGCCCAAGGCGATAGGCCATGCGCACCGGGATGAGACCGGCGGGCTTGGACGGCAGGGCGCACCCTGCCGGTGTGGCGATCAGCAGTTCCATGCGGAAACCCCCTTGTGAGCAAGCGGAAGATGTGATAAACTTCAATATTGGAAAATCAGCCATGGGAACCTCTCCCATGGGACCTGATTGTTGAAATTTATGCGCTTACAGGGCGGAATAGAAGGTGACGTATGGCTCTGTTTCGAGCAGACTATCTGGCAGACAGCATCCATCAGGTGTCCGGCGCGGCGTTGGAGCGCCGGGGGATCAGGCTGCTGCTGGCGGATCTGGACAACACATTGGTGCCCTATGGGGTGCCTCTCCCCGACGAGGGGGTAAAGGCATGGCGGGATGAGCTTCACGCCCACGGCGTGACCCTCTTTATCCTCTCCAACAACCGCCATGAGAGCCGCCCCAGGATCTTTGCCGAGGGGCTGGATGTGCCCTACATCGGCCACGCGGGCAAACCCAAGACCCCCTCCTTTGTCCGCGCCATGGAGCGGATGGGGGTCACAAAGGAGCAGACCGCTATCATCGGGGATCAGATCTTCACCGATGTGCTGGGAGGCAACCGGGCCGGCGTGACCACCATTCTGGTGAAGCCCATCCGTCTGGCGGGCAACCCCGGACGCTATGTGCGCTATGCGGCGGAGCTTCCCTTCCGCCTGCTGAGCGCGGGAGGTAAAAGACTGTGAGCGCGAAATTCGGTCCCGCCGGGAACGCGGAGAGCTTCCCCTATCGGTCCTCCGCCGACGCCCCCAAATGGCTGCGGGAGCTGGGTCTGGACTGCTATGAGTACCAGTGCGGCAAGGGCGTGAACGTGGGGGAGGAGACCGCGGGAAAGATCGGTCTGGCGGCCGCGGAGCAGGGCATCGCCCTGTCCCTCCACGCCCCCTACTTTATCAATCTGGCCAATCCCGACCCGGAGAGCCTGCAAAAGACCGTCGGCTATGTCACCTCCGCCTGTCTGGCGGCGGACCGCATGGGAGCCCGGCGGGTGGTGATCCACTCCGGCGCCCTCATGAAGCGCACCCGCCGCGAGGCGCTGGACATTGCGCTGAGGTCGCTGAGAGAGGTGCTCCGCGCCTGCGATGACGCCGGATTTGCCCACATGACCCTCTGCCCCGAGACCATGGGAAAGATCAATCAGCTGGGCGATCTGGACGAGGTGTTGGAGCTGTGCACACTGGACGCGCGGCTGGTGCCCTGCGTGGACTTTGGCCACCTCTATGCCCGTTCTCTGGGGGCGGATGAGGGGGCGGAGGCCTGCGCTCGGATGTTGGACCGCATGGCTGCGGTGTTGGGCGAGGAGCGTGCCAAATACTTCCACAGCCATTTCTCCCACATTGAGTTTACGCCGGGCGGCGGCGAGAAATGCCACCGCACCTTCGATGACGACGGCGGCTTTGGCCCCGACTGGACGCCGCTGGCGGCGGAGGTGGCCCGGCGGGGCTGGAGCCCCACCTTCATCTGCGAGTCCGCCGGAACCCAGGCGGAGGACGCGCTGACCATGAAGCGGATCTATCAAAGCTTTCTTTGAATGTTCTGAGAGGAGCTGTTTACCATGAACCATTTTGCAAATATTGCCGCGTGCCTGAAGAGCCGCGGTCTGGACGCCATGCTCATTACCTCCGCCCCCGGCGAGTTCTACGCCGCCGGCTTCCACGGGGAGGGCGTGGCCGTCATTACCCCCGGCGAGAGCCGGTACTGGACCGATTCCCGCTACATCGAGGTGGCAGAGGAAACGGTGAAGGGCGCCCGTGTGGGGATGCCCGACAGCAGCCGCAACTACCGCGCTTTGGTGCAGGCGGTGGTGGAGGAGCTGGGCATCAGGAAGATGGGCTTTGAGGACGAGTACCTGTCCGTGTCCGACTACAACCTGTGGAAGGAGGCCGTCACCGCCGAGCTGGTGCCCGCCTCCGACCTGCTCACCGGGCTGCGCATGATCAAGGACGGGGAGGAGCTTTCCGCCATGCGGGAGGCCCAGCGCATCACCGACGAGGCCTTTACCGAGATCCTGAACTTTGTGAAGCCCGGCGTCTCCGAGCGGGAGATCGCCGCCCGCCTCACCTATATCATGGCCTGCCGGGGTGCGGAGCGCAACTCCTTCGACCCCATCGTGGCGACCGGAGCCAACGGCTCCAAGCCCCACGCCGTCCCCGGTGACGCAGTCGTCCGTCCCGGCAGCTTTGTCACCATGGACTTCGGCTGCGTGGTGGGGGGCTACTGCTCCGACATGACCCGCACCGTGGCCGTGGGTGAGCCTGGGGAAGAGATGCGAGTGGTGTATGCCACCGTGCTCAAGGCCCAGCTGGCGGGCATCGCCGCCGCCCACGGCGGCGTGCTTGGCTCCACCGTCCACAACGCCGCCGCCAAGGTCATCTCCGACGCCGGTTACGGCGATTATTTCGGCCACGGCTTCGGCCACTCCCTGGGCATCGAGATCCACGAGAACCCCCGCTTCAGCGCCCTCTGGGACAAGCCCATCCCCTCCGGCGCCTGCCTGTCCGCGGAGCCGGGCATCTATCTGCCCGGCAAGTTCGGCGTGCGCATCGAGGATGTGATCATGCTCACCGACGACGGCTGCGTGGACCTCACCAATTCCCCCAAGGAATTGATCGTTCTGTGACAAAAACTCTTGCAATCGCGAAGAAAGTAAGTTATAATAACTTGAATTATTTTGTACACCCATACTATAAATATTGGAGGAATACCAAATGGCAACTATTACCGCAGGCGATTTCCGCAACGGCGTCACCTTTGAGATGGACGGCAAGGTCATGACCGTCATCGAGTTCCAGCATGTGAAGCCCGGCAAGGGCGCTGCCTTCGTGCGCACCAAGTACAAGAACGTGATGACCGGCGCCATCCGTGAGGAGTCTTTCAACCCCACCGCCAAGTTTGAGCAGGCTTTCGTGGAGCGCAAGGATATGGAGTACAGCTACAACTACGGCGACCTGTACTACTTCATGGACCCCGAGTCCTATGAGCTGGTTCCCATCGGCGCCGATGTTCTGGGCGACAGCCTGAAGTTCGTCAAGGAGAACATGGTGTGCACCATCCGCTCCTACAAGGGCAGCATCTTCGCCGTGGAGCCCCCCAACTTCGTGGAGCTGGTGGTCACCAAGACCGATCCCGGCTTTGCCGGCAACACCGCCACCAACACCCTGAAGCCCGCCACTCTGGAGACCGGCGCTGAGATCAAGGTCCCCCTGTTCATCGAGGAGGGCGAGCTGATCCAGATCGACACCCGCACCGGCGAGTATATGTCCCGCGCGAAGGGTTAATCGAAGCGCCGAGCCGTCGTGAGCAGCGCGGATGGAGCGGAGCGAGGAAGGCAAACCAAGGAGGGCGGAAGCCCGGATGTTTGCGTTCCGAATCTGAGCGAAGCCGCGCGTCGGGAACAGGCGAGGCGTGACAAGACGAAGCGCCGAGCCGTCGTGAGCAGCGAAGGCTGCCAACGACAAACCAAACTATCTGTATTCCGAAAGGAGATACTGACTATGACCATGACTGAGAAGGTCGCCTACATCCAGGGGATGTTTGACGGCATGGACCTGGGCAAGGCCGACTCCAAGGAGGCCCGCATCCTCTCTGAGGTTCTGGATGTTCTGAAGGAAATGGCCGAGGTTCTGGAGGATGTGGACGCCGCTGTGGACGAGCTGGCCGAGGAGCTGGACGCCGTCTCCGACGACCTGTCCGATGTGGAGGACATCGTGTTCGACGAAGAGGACGACGATGAGGACGAGGATGAAGAGGACGACGAGTACCTCGAGGTGGATTGTCCCAACTGCGGCGAGGAGCTGATCATCGACGACGAGGATCTGGCCGCCGGCATCGTGGACTGCCCCAGCTGCGGGGAGAAGTTCGCCATCTCCTTCGACGAGAACGAGGAGTGCGGCTGCGACTGCAACTGTGACTGCGACGAATAATCATGAGAACAGCCCGCCGGTTTTCGGCGGGCTGTTTTTCAACCTGCGGTTGACCCGGTTCGCAAACCGGGTCATTGTTTTTTTCTCCGGGCTGGGCTATGATGGTCCTGCCGGCAAGAAAAACGGAACAAGGAGTGATCTCAATGGAGATCGGAAATCAGATCAGAAGTCTGCGCCAACAGCGGGGGATCACCCAGGAGACTCTGGCGGAAAAACTGGGCGTCAGCCCCCAGGCGGTGAGCAAGTGGGAGCGGGATGCCGCTATGCCCGATATCCAGCTCCTGCCTGCCATCTCCGCCTACTTCGGTGTCACCATTGACGAGCTGTTCGCCCTCAGTGACGACACCCGCATGGAGCGCATTCAGAATATGCTGTGGAACGAGCGTGTGCTGGACCCGGCCACGGTGGAGCGGGAGCGGGAGTTTCTGCTGGAAAAGGGCAGGCGTGAGCCGGAGAACGCAACGGCGTATGCTCTGCTGGCGGAGGTGGAAAATCAACTGGCGGCGGAGCACAGGGCAAAGGCGGAGGAGTACGCCAAGGAGGCTCTGAGCCGTGATCCCATGGACCCAGACGCCCACAGCGAGCTGGTGAGTGCCATGGGCGGCCGGTGTCCGGACTGGTGTGCCGCCAACCATCACAAGCTCATCGACTGGTACAAGGAATTTTTGGAGGAACACCCGGACAACCGGCGCGGGTACCTTTGGCTGTTGGACCAGCTCATCGACGACCAGCGGTTTGAGGAGGCGGAGGAGTACTGCGGCAGGCTGGCTCAGGCGGATCATACCTTCCGCACCCCTCTGTACCGGGGGCTGATCGCCTGGTATGCCGGGCGGAGAGAGGAGGCCATGGCCGTCTGGGAGCAGATGCAGCGGGACTTTCCCGACGAGTGGTGTGTCTGGCTCAGCATGGGGGATGTCATGGTCAAGATGGGGCGGTATGAGCAGGGCAAGGCGTATTACCGCAAGGCGCTGGACATCCAGCAGCCTCCCCGCTACACCGACGGCACCACCTCCATCGCCCATGTGTGCGAAATTCTGGGGGACTGGGACGGCGCCATCGCAGCCCATGAGGAGGAGCTGAACATTATCGCCACCGACTGGAACTGTACCTCCGGGGAAACGGTGGACCAGCACCATCGGGAGATCGCCCGGCTGAGAGCCAAAAAGGAACAAAGCTAAACCAATGACCCATCGGCGTTTCGCCGATGGGTCATTTTTATGTTCCGATATAGGTAAAGCGTGGTCCGCGATAGCCGTCCCGCTCCACCGTTTCGCTCCACATGGCGGCGGGACGCACCCACAGTCCGCCCTCGCCGTACAAAGCCCGGTAGACCACCATGGGTTCCAGGGTCTCGGAATGCTTTGCCACGGCGATGAGTTCGTATTCGTTGCCCTTGAAGTGGCGGTAACGCCCGGGCTTCAACTGCTCCATATTCATCCCCTCCGAGGCTCAGTATAGCGGATGGGCAGGGATGCGTCAATGGAGGCACACAAGATGTTGCACGAAAATGAGGGTGAAAACACATTTTGTAGAGAGTGACGAAAATGACGCCTTAAAATGGCGGGGAGAGGCCAAAAACCTTGCAGTGAAGCCGATTTTTTCGTGAAAACCACTTGCAATTTCAGCCTGCCCGTTGTATACTGAGAGCACCTTGGAGTGGAATGGAGTAAAATACCATTAAAATGGTTGAGATTGGAGGGAAGAGGCATGACCGGTACCTATGAGCACAGTCTGGATAACGCCGGCCGCCTCATCGTGCCCTCCAAGCTGCGGGAGAAGCTGGGCACCCGGTTTTACCTCGCGGTGGGTGTGAAGGAAAACCTCACCCTCTATCCCATGGCCGCATGGGAAAAGCTCCAGGAGCGGGTCTCCCAGCTCACCACCTCTCAGGCCGCCGCCATGGATGTGTTCTTTGCCTCCGCCCAGCTGTGCGAGGCGGACAAGCAGTGGCGCTTTCAGGTCCCCGGCTATCTGAAGGAGTATGCCGGGATCGACCGGGATGTGGTCATCACCGGAAATAACGACCGTGCCCAGATCTGGAGCGCGGACAAGTGGAACGAGAAGAAGCGGAAGGAACTCAATCCCGCCACCGTCGCCGGCCTGATGGAGGCACTGGGGATCTGATATGGAGTACACTCACAAGCCTGTATTGCTCCATGAATGTCTGGACGGCTTGAATATCAAGCCCGACGGAATTTATGTGGACGGCACCCTGGGCCGCGCCGGTCACTCCCGCGAGATCGCCGCCCGGCTCACCACCGGCCGGCTTATCTGCATCGACCGGGACATTGCCGCCCTGGAGGCGGCCCCCGCTCGGCTGGAAGGGTACATGGACAAGGTGACCCTGGTCCATAATAACTTCAGCAATGTGGCCCATGTTCTGCAGGAACTGGGCATCTCCGGCGTGGACGGAATGTTATTTGATCTGGGTGTGTCCTCCCCCCAGCTGGACGAGGCGGCCCGGGGGTTTTCCTACCTGCAGGACGCGCCGCTGGATATGCGCATGGACCGGTCCGCCGCACTGACCGCCCGGGATGTGGTGAACACATGGAGCCAGGAGGAGCTGAAACGCATCCTCTGGCAGTACGGCGAGGAGCGTTACTCCGGCCTCATCGCCGCCGCCATTGTGAGAGCCAGGGGGGACAAGCCCATTGAGACCACCCTGGAGCTGGCAGAGCTCATTCGAAACGCCATGCCCGCCAAGGCCCGCAAGGAAAAGCAGCACCCCGCCAAGCGGTCTTTCCAGGCCATCCGCATCGCCGTCAACGACGAGCTGGGCGAGGTGGAGCGGCTGCTGAAGGACGCGCTGGATGTGATGAATGTGGGCGCCCGGCTGTGCATCATCTCCTTCCACTCTCTGGAGGACCGGCTGGTGAAGCTGGCCTACGCCGACTGGGCAAAGGGCTGTACCTGTCCGCCGGATTTCCCGGTGTGCGTGTGTGGCAAGAAACCCCGGGTGAAGCTGGTGGGTAAAAAGCCCATCGTGTCCGGCGAAGAGGAACTGAATGAAAATCCCCGTGCCCGCAGCGCCAAGCTGAGGGTGGCGGAGAAACTGTAAATACGCGACAAGAGGTGCGAGCGCATATGGCAAGCGAGCGCAGAGCAAGAAAATACGAGACCTTTGGCAGCATGGCCTATCAGCCGGAGTATCAGACCGGCAGCGCCGCGCCTTCCCGGCGAGTCCGCGAACCGCGCAGAGAGGAGCGTCCCCGGGTACAGCCCAGGACCAGAACGGTCACCCGTCCCGATGTGGAGGTCCGCACCCAGGACGCGGTGGCGCCCTTTGCCATCATCGGCTTCACGGCGGTGCTGCTGTGCGCCCTGCTGCTGGTGATGACCAGCGCCCAGCTGGCCATGGCCAACGATCAGGTGGTCACCCTCAACTCCACCCTCTCCGAGCTCAAGAGCGAGGAAAAGGTGCTCATGGCCCAGTACGAGCTGGCCTTTGACCTGGGCGCCATCGAAAATCAGCTCCTTGCAGACGGCTCCATGGTGAAGGCCGGCCCCGGTCAGACCGTCTATCTGGACCTGTCCGAGGGCGACCGCGTGGTGTACTACTCCGCGGCAGAGGAGGGCATTGGCGGTATGATCCGCCGGGCCGAGCAATATGTGGCCGGCCTGCTGTCATAAGATCATAGTCGGAAACATAGGCTTACACAGAGAATACTGATTTTAGGGCGTAAGAATAGGTTTTGTTCTTACGCCCTTTTCCCCATATATGCGCATCAAGGAGCGGAACCCATGGCAAACCAGGAACGCAAGCCCCGCCGTTCGGCAGAAAAAGGAAATCGAAGCCTGTTCAGGCGCACCGTGTTCATGATGGTGTGTCTGGGCGTTTTGTGTTTTATCCCCCTTGTGGTGCAGCTCTGGAAGCTCCAGATCGTCCAGCACGAGTACTGGCAGGAGAAGGGCGCCCAGCAGCAGACCATGGATGTGGCGGTCAACGCCAACCGGGGCAGCATCTATGACGCCGCGGGCAACACCCTTGCCATGTCCGCCACGGTGTATCAGCTCATCCTCTCTCCCCGGGATGTGGTGGCCTCGGTGAACGAGGATAAGTACAAGAACGAGGCGGGGGAGCTGGACGAGGCCGCCTATGACCGGGCGCTTCGGGAGAAGCGGGAGCTGATCGTGGACGGCCTGGTGGAGCTGCTGGAGCTGGACGAGGAGCGGCTCTGGAGGCGCATCGAGTTCACTGCCTCCGCCTATGAGATCCTGGCCTATGAGCTGGAGGACGAGGAGACCGCCCCCATCCGGGAATTCATCAAGGAAAACAAGCTGGCCAATATGCTCTATCTCACCCCCACCAGCAAGCGCTATTACCCCTATTCCTCCGTGGGCTCCCATGTTCTGGGCTTTATGGCCATGACATCCACCAGCGGCAGCGTCAAGGTGGGCGCCCAGGGCATCGAGGCCCTCTATCAGGATGAGCTGTCCGGTGAGAGCGGCCGCGTGGTCACCGCCAAAAATGCCTACGGCATCGAGATGCTCACCAATTACGGGGCCTACTTTGACGGCCAGGACGGCTACAGCCTCAACCTCACCATCGACGCCTCCATCCAGGCCATGGCCCAGCAGATCCTGGCCGAGGGCATCGAGACCTACGATGTGAAAAAGGGCGGCTTCTGCATCGTCATGGACCCCCAGACCGGGGCGGTGAAGGCCATTGCCAGCTCGCCCACCTTGGACTCCAACAACTACGCCGACATCATCGACCCCGACCTGCTGGACGCTCTGGCCAAGGTGGCGGACCGGTACGGCAAGGACAGCGATGAATACAGCGCCGCCGTGGCGGACGCCCGCAACCAGCAGTGGCGCAACAAGGCCCTCTCCGACACCTATGAGCCCGGCTCCACCTTCAAGGCCATCACCGTGTCCCAGGCCCTGGAGGAGGGGGTGGTCAGCCTCAGCGACCACTTCTACTGCGGCGGCTCCAAGCGGGTGGGCGGCTACACCATCCACTGCCACAAAAAGGCCGGCCACGGAGACCAGACCCTCACCGAGGCGGTGGAGAACTCCTGCAACGTGGCCCTCATGGAGATCGCGGAAAGGCTGGGCGCCGAGGTGTTCTGGCAGTACCTCATGGATTTCGGCTATGCCGAGCGCACCGGCATCGACCTGGTGGGGGAGGGGAACAGCATTCTGTGGAGCGAGGAGCTGTTCAAAGGCCCCTACGGCGCATCCTCGCTGGCCACCGGCTCCTTCGGCCAGACCCTGAAGATCACACCGATCCAGATGATCCGCGCTCTGGCCAGCGTCATCAACGGCGGCCACCTGCTCACCCCCTATGTGGTGCAGTCCGTGGTGGATGAGGACGGCAACACCGTCAGCTATCACGAGACGGAGGAGGTGCGGCAGGTCATCAGCGAGAGTACCTCCCAGAAAATGCGGGACATTCTGGAGAGCGTTGTGGCCAACGGCTCCGGACACAACGCCTACATGACCGGCTACCGCATCGGCGGCAAGACCGGCACCTCCGAGAAGCGGGATGAAGAGGGGGACGATGTCATCTGCTCCTTTATGGGCTTCGCCCCGGTGGACGATCCCCAGGTCATCGTCCTGCTGGCCTACGACAGCCCCCAGCGCTCCGCTCCCGGTTCCAACTACACTCCCTCCGGCACCTACATCAGCGGCGGCAACATCACCGCACCCATGGCGGGCAAGCTGATTGCGCAAATTCTGGACTACATGGGCGTGGA
>JAQXJQ010000139.1 GCA_029009035.1 Oscillospiraceae bacterium
AAATCCCGCCTTCAGCCGGGCAAGATGCTGCTGGTGGATACCAGACAGAAGAAGGTCATCTCGGACGAGGAGTGCAAGTCCTACTATGCCGGCCGCCAGCCGTACGGTGAGTGGCTGGACAGCCAGCTGGTGTCGCTTTCCCAGCTGCCCATACCCAACAAAAAGGTGGCACAGTACAGTCGGGAACAGCGCGGAAAGCTGTACAAGGCTTTCGGCTACACCTATGAGGATGTTACCGAGGCTATTCTGCCCATGGCTCGCGACGGCGCAGAAAAGACCGCTTCCATGGGCACGGATATTCCCCTGGCGGTACTCTCAGAAAAGCATCAGCCTCTTTTTAACTACTTTAAGCAGCTCTTTGCACAGGTCACCAATCCACCCATTGATGCCCTCCGTGAAGAAATCGTCACCGACACCACTGTTTATGTGGGTTCCGACGGCAACCTGCTCCATGAGGAGGAGAAGAACTGCCGGGTGCTAAGCATCCGCAACCCCATCCTCACCTGCGTGGATCTGATGAAGATCCGCCATATGGACCGCCCCGGCTTCAAGGTGGAGACGGTGTCCCTGCTCTACTACAAGAATTCCTCCCTGGAAAAGGCGCTGGACCGCCTCTTTGTGGAGTGTGACCGGGCCTATCGGGACGGGGCGAACATCATCATCCTCTCCGACCGCGGGGTGGACGAGTACCATGTGGCCATTCCCTCCCTGCTGGCGGTGTCCGCCATGGAGCAGTACCTTGTCCGCACCAAAAAGCGCACGGCGGTGTCCATCATTCTGGAGAGCGCCGAACCCCGCGACGTCCACCACTTTGCCACCCTTCTGGGCTACGGCGCCCGGGCCATCAACCCCTATCTGGCCCAGGAGTGCATCGAGGAACTGGTGGAGCGGGGGAGACTGGACAAGGACAGCCATCAGGCGGTGGAGGACTACAACAGCGCCATTCTCCACGGCATCGTAAAGATCGCCTCCAAAATGGGCATCTCCACCCTCCAGTCCTATCAGTCCGCCCAGATCTTTGAGGCGGTGGGCATCTGCCGCGAGGTGGTGGACAAATACTTCACCAACACCGTCAGCCCCGTGGAGGGCATCGGCCTTTCGGAAATTGCCGAGGGCGTGGAGTGGCGGCACAGCCATGCCTTCGACCCCCTGGAGCTGGGGGTGGACACCACCCTGGACAGCACCGGCGCCCACAAGCTGCGCTCCGGAGACAGCGGGGAGGACCATATGTACAACCCCAGGACCATCATCGCCCTGCGGGAGGCCACCCACTCCGGCTCCTATGAGCGGTTCAAGGAGTACACCGCCATGGTGGACGACGAGCGCAAGCCCCATACCCTGCGGGGACTGCTGGAATTTGTCTATGACGAGCAGGGAGGAGTTCCCCTGGAGGAGGTGGAGCCGGTCAGCGAGATCGTCAAGCGCTTCAAGACCGGCGCCATGTCCTACGGCTCCATCTCCGAGGAGGCCCACACCTGCATGGCGGTGGCCATGAACCGCCTGGGCGGCCGCTCCAACTCCGGCGAGGGCGGCGAGGACCCCGCGCGCTTCGGCACCGAGCGCAACAGCGCCATCAAGCAGGTGGCCTCCGGCCGGTTCGGCGTCACCAGCGCCTATCTGTGCAGCGCCAATGAAATTCAGATCAAGATGGCCCAGGGAGCCAAGCCCGGTGAGGGCGGACACCTCCCCGGCAAAAAGGTGTACCCCTGGATCGCAAAGACCCGCTGCTCCACCCCCGGCGTCACCCTCATTTCTCCCCCGCCGCACCATGATATCTACTCCATTGAAGACCTGGCCCAGCTCATCTTTGACCTGAAAAACGCCAACCGGGACGCCCGGATCTCCGTGAAGCTGGTGTCCGAGGCCGGCGTGGGCACGGTGGCCGCGGGCGTGGCCAAGGCGGGAGCGGGCGTGGTGCTCATCTCCGGCTATGACGGCGGCACCGGCGCCGCGCCCAAAAGCTCCATCCACAACGCGGGCCTCCCCTGGGAGCTGGGACTGGCGGAAGCCCACCAGACCCTCATCAGAAACGGCCTGCGCTCCAGAGTCCGTCTGGAGACCGACGGTAAGCTCATGAGCGGCAGAGATGTGGCCATCGCCTGCATCCTGGGCGCGGAGGAGTTTGGCTTTGCCACCGCGCCCCTGGTGACCATGGGGTGCGTCATGATGCGGGTGTGCAATCTGGATACCTGCCCCGTGGGCATCGCCACCCAGAACCCCGACCTGCGCTGCCGCTTCTGCGGAAAGCCGGAGTATGTGATGAATTTCATGAACTTCATCGCCCGGGAGCTGCGGGAGATCATGGCGAAGCTGGGGGTGCGCACCGTGGATGAGCTGGTGGGACGCACCGACCTCATCCGTCCGCGCCGTCAGCGTATCACCCACCGGGCGGACACCATCGACCTCACAGGGCTGCTCTCCGACCTGCCCGGCGTGCGGTACAGGGAGGAGGACGGCTTTGACTTCGGTCTGGCGGACAGCCTGGACGAGCGGGTCCTGCTGCCTCAGTTTGAGCCTTATTTCAAGAAAAAGAAGCCCCATACCGTGGAGGTGCAGGTGTCCAGCACCAACCGTACCGCGGGCACCATCACCGGCTCGGTGATCACCAGGCGGTTCGGAGATACCCTTGCGGACGATACCTATGTGGTGAAGTGTGTGGGCGGCGGCGGGCAGTCCTTCGGCGCCTTCCTCCCCAAGGGCATGACCATGGAGCTCACCGGCGACGCCAACGACTACTTCGGCAAGGGCCTGTCCGGAGGCAAGCTGGTGCTGAAGACCGACGAGAGATCCCCCTTCCCCGCCCGGGACAACATCATCGTGGGCAATGTGGCGCTGTACGGCGCCACAAGCGGCGAGGCCTACATCAACGGTGTGGCCGGCGAGCGCTTCTGCGTGCGCAACTCCGGCGCCGTCGCCGTGGCGGAGGGCTGCGGCGACCACGGATGCGAGTATATGACCGGGGGCAGAGCGGTCATTCTGGGCAGAACGGGCAAGAACTTCGCCGCCGGTATGAGCGGCGGCATCGCCTATGTGCTGGACGAGGGACATGACCTCTATCTCCGCCTCAATAAGCAGATGGTGAGCATGACGCCCGTGGAGGAGCGCCACGACGCCCGGGAGCTGCGGGAGCTCATCGAGGCCCATACAAAGGCCACCGGCTCCCAGGTGGGCCGGGAGATCCTGGAGCGGTTCGAGGCGTATCTGCCGAAATTCAAGAAGATCATCCCCCGTGACTATCAGAAGATGATCGCCGCCATCGGCCAGCTGGAGGAAAAGGGCGTGCCCCATGAGCAGGCCAAGCTGGAGGCGTTCCATATGATGTGCGGACAGTAAGGGAGGGAAGAACAATGGGAAAACCCACCGGTTTTATGGAATTTGAAAGACGGGAGACCCCTTCCGTCCCACCCCTGGAGCGCATCGGAAGCTTTGAGGAGTTTCACCCGCCACTGGATCCCCCTCAGCGGCGGGAGCAGGCGGCCCGGTGCATGAACTGCGGCGTGCCCTTCTGCCAGTCGGGTGAAAACTTCGGGGGGATGTTCAGCGGCTGTCCCCTCCACAATCTTATTCCGGAGTGGAATGACGAGATCTACAACGGGAACTGGCAGGAGGCCCTCTCCCGCCTGCTCAAGACCAACAACTTCCCCGAGTTCACCGGCCGCGTGTGTCCTGCCCTGTGCGAGGCGGCCTGCACCTGCGGCATGAACGGGGAGAGCGTCACCGTGCATGATAACGAGCGGGCCATCATCGAGACCGGCTTTGCCAACGGCTGGGTGACGCCCCGCATCCCCGCTGTGCGCAGCGGGAAGCGGGTGGCGGTGATCGGCTCCGGCCCCGCGGGCCTGGCGGCGGCGGATCAGCTCAACCACCGGGGCCACAGCGTCACCGTGTTTGAGCGGGACAGCCGGCCCGGGGGACTGCTGATGTTCGGCATCCCCAACATGAAGCTGGACAAGGGGGTCGTGGACCGCCGGGTGAAGCTCATGGAGGCGGAGGGTGTGGAGTTCCGCGCCAATGCCGATGTGGGCAGGGAAGTGGCAGCGGATGAGATTTTGGCAGATTATGATGCCGTCATCCTGGCCTGCGGCTCCAAGACCCCCCGGGACCTCTCCGTTCCCGGCAGGGATGCACAAGGGGTGCTCTTTGCCGTGGACTACCTCACCGCCGCCACCAAGGCGGTCATCGGTGAGACCGACTGCCCCTCTGTCACCGCTGAGGGCAAGGCTGTGGTCATCGTGGGCGGCGGCGACACGGGCAACGACTGCGTGGGCACCGCCATCCGGCAGGGCTGCACAAGCGTGGTGCAGCTGGAGATGATGGGGAAGCTGCCCGACAGCCGTACGGCGTCCAATCCCTGGCCCCAGTGGCCCAGGGTGTGCAAGACCGATTACGGCCAGCAGGAGGCCATCGCCCTCTTCGGTCACGATCCCCGCCGGTATGAGACCACCGTGAAGGAGATCCTGAAGGACGAGGCGAATCATATCACCGGGGTCAAAACCGTTCGTCTGGAGTGGAAAAAAGACGACAATGGCCGCATGATCATGTCCGAGGCGGAGGGCAGCGAGGAGATCATCCCCTGCGGCCTGCTGCTCATCGCCGCGGGCTTTGTGGGCTGCGAGGACTCTGTGGCCCGGGCCTTCGGGGTGGAAAAAACGCCGAGAGGCTGCCTGACGGAGCAGAAGTATCAGACTGCCGTGCCCAAGGTCTTTGCCGCCGGCGACGCCCGCAGAGGTCAGTCTCTGGTGGTGTGGGGCATTGCCGAAGGCCGTGCCTGCGCCGGAGCGGTGGACGCCTGGCTCATGGGATACAGCAACATCCTGTAACAGCAAACAAAGAGCCCGTTGCAGAGCTATCGCTCTGCAGCGGGCTTTTGTATTCTGCTATTTTAAGATGTACTCCTCCAAAAAGCACCGAAGCGCCGGGTTTTTGTTTTCCCTGTGCCAGCCGGCCACGAGGGTCATGCGCCGCTCCTCCCCCTCCAGAGAGACGCACACCACCTTGTCCCTGGCGGAGAGGGTGTCCGTGATGTAGGAGGGGAGCAGGGCATACCCCAGACCGGCGGAGACCGCCAGAATACTGGTCTCGATGTCCTCGGACACATACTGCACATGGGGGAGAAAGCCCGCGTTGATAAAGGCCTCGGTGATGGTGGCCTTCTCGCCGTACTTGTTCTCCCCCTTCTTGATGTCCACCAGGGGGTAGCCCTTCAGTTCCTGCCGCTTGATGGAGGTGCGGTGGGCCAGGGGGTGGGAGATGGGGAGCACCGCGTAGAGGGGATAGCGCTTCAACACACGGTATTCCATGAAGTCCAGATCCTCCATGCGGTAGAGCAGGTTGAACACGATGTCCAGGCTGCCATCCGCCAGCCGGTCGTAGAGGGGGGCCACATTCTCCCGGGTGAGGCCGATGGAGATGTTGGAATACTTCCCCCGGAAGTCGGAGAGCAGGTCGGAGAGGTTGGATTTCTCGTACCCCTTGATGTAGCCGATGTTCAGCGAGCCGGTGAGGATGGTGTCGCTCTGCCTGGCACGGTCCACCGCGTCGCGGGTGCGGCGGATGATGGCCCGGGCGTCCTCCAGAAAGGTTTTTCCCGCGGGGGTCAGCTCCACCTTGCGGTTGGTGCGGTGGAACAGGCGGACGCCCAGCTCCTCCTCCAGCGCCTTGATCTGCAGGGTGACGGCGGACTGGGAGATGTAAAACTGCTCCGCGGCGCGGGTGAAGTTGAGATGCTCGCACACGGCGATGAAGTACTCCAGCTGCTTGATCTGCATAGCGGCCTCCGATTGATAAGGTAAACTCATTATATCATGAAAAACCTGGGGTTGCAATCGGGGGATTTTTCCCGTATAACAGAGGTAGACAATGACTAAAACTTATGAAGGAGGCAATTTTATGAGCGCAAATCCCTATTTCCCCAACCTCTTCAGCCCCATTAAGGTGGGCACGAAGACCATCAAGAACCGCATTGAGGCCGCCCCCGCGCTGTTCGCCTTCCTGCACTATCAGGACTGCCCCCAGATGCGCTTCAAGAGCGAGAGCATTGAGCGTGCCTACCGTATGCTGGAGGCCAAGGCCGCCGGCGGCGCCGGCAGCGTGGTGCTGGGCGAGCTGAGCCCCAACCACACCTACTGCAAGCGCTTCCCCTTCGAGCCTGACATCGACTTCACCTCCCGGGACGACGAGATCTTCCGGATCACCAAGCGCACCGCCGAGATGATCAAGAGCTACGGCGCCCTTCCCATCGGAGAGCTGCTCTCCACCGGCGAGATCAAGACCAACATCGGCGACGGCATCAACCCCAAGGGCCCCAGCGAGAAGGATCTGGACGACGGCATCACCCATGTGGACGCCTTCACCAGGGAGGAGATCCAGGAGCACATCCGGGAGCATATCACCGCCTGCAAGTGGTTCGAGGCCGCCGGCTGGGAGGGTGTCATGATCCACTGCGGCCACGGCTGGCTGCCCGCCCAGTTCCTGTCTCCCGCCTATAATAAGCGTACCGACGAGTACGGCGGCAGCTTTGAGAACCGCGCCCGCTTCACCATTGAGCTGCTCTCCCAGCTGCGTGAGGCCATGGGCCCCGACTTCCTCATCGAGATCCGCGTCAGCGGCTCCGAGCACCTGAAGGGCGGTCTGGAGATCGAGGACACCGTGAAGTACTGCAAGCTGTGCGAGCCCTACATCGACCTCATCCATGTCTCCTCCGGCCATTACCTCAGCTCCTCCCGCAGCTGGGAGTTCACCACCGCCTACGCTCCCCACGGCGCCAACATCGAGAACGCCGCCATCATCAAGCAGAATGTGAACATCCCCGTGGCGGTGGTGGGCGGCATCAACTCCCCCGAGCAGGCGGAGCAGGCCATTGCCTCCGGCAAGGTGGACATGGTCTCCCTGGGCCGCCAGTTCTTCGCCGACCCCGCCTTCCCCAAGAAGGCCGCCGAGGGCCGCGCCGATGAGATCCGCCGCTGCCTGCGCTGCGGCCGCTGCTATCCCGGCCCCTCCGGTGAGCATGAGACCGAGATCTGGACCGTCAAGTTCCCCCCGCTGGACTCCTGCACCATCAACCCCGACACCGTCTGGCCCGCCTCCTACCATCAGGTCCTGCCCGAGCGTATGCCCGTGCCCCAGTGCGCCCGCAAGGTGCTCATCGTGGGCGGCGGCTGCGGCGGCCTGCAGGCGGCCATCACCGCCGCTGACCGCGGCCACAAGGTCATCCTCTGCGAGAAGAGCGACAAGCTGGGCGGCATCATCAACTTCACCGACCACACCGACCACAAGGTGGACATCCGCAACTTCAAGGATCTGCTGGTGCGTGAGGTGATGAAGCGCCCCGTGGAGGTGCGCCTCAACTGTGAGGTCACCCCCGGGATGATCGGTGAGATCGCCCCCGAGGCCGTCATTCTGGCCGTTGGCTCCGACGATCTGATCCTGCCCATCGAGGGCATTGAGAACGCCGTCACCGCCATGGAGGTCTATGACAGGGATTTCGCCGGTCTGGGCAAGAGCACCATCGTACTGGGCGGCGGCCTGGTGGGCTGCGAAGCCGCTGCCGACTACATCGACCACGGCATTGAGACCACCATCGTGGAGATGAAGGGCAGCCTGATGCCCGAGACCACCGGCCTGTACCGCACCGCCGTCCATGACTTCATCGACAGCCACGGCGGCAAGTACGAGGTGGGCGCCAAGGTCGTGAAGGTGGGCAAGGACTTCGTGGTGGCCGAGCAGAACGGCAAGGAGATCACCCTGAAGGCCGACTCCGTGGTCAATGCCATGGGCCGCCGTGCCCACAGCACCGAGGCGCTGAAGGCCGCCATCCAGGTCCCCTGCTGGGAGATCGGTGACTGCGTCCGCGCCAGACAGATCGGCGACGCCGTCCGTGAGGGCTGGACCGCCGCCATGGAGATCGTGTGATACTTGAAATAACGAGGCGGGAATTCATACGAATTTGCGCCTGTCAAGGAAAAGCAGACACCAATAAACAGTATAGAACCAAAACCCCAATTCAGTCTTGTGCTGGATTGGGGTTTTGCAGTCCATAGAAACCAAAGTAAAATCTAAGCTTCCGTTCGATACATAAGCTAATAATCCCGTAGTATTCTACCATTTCTCCATCCGATACGCAAAGAAATCCGGCGCAATCGGCGTATACTATATGGTGAGATAGTATAGCACAACACGGAGAAAAGGAGATATGCCCATGAAACCCGAATACGATTGGCTGGATCAGATCAGCACAGAATCCTTCCGCGTGTTTGACTTCACCGAGGGCAAGGACCTGTACGGTGACCGCTCCATCAGCATCATCGGTGACAGCATTACACAGGGGCGCATCGCCCCATTGCACTACGATCAGTCCTGGGTCGCTCTCTTCAAAAAGGCTCTGTCCAAGAAATACGGCACGCACAACATGGGCTATGTATCCCTCCTTGACCGTGTGGGTATGGAGGAGGGCGAGGCCTTT
>JAQXJQ010000140.1 GCA_029009035.1 Oscillospiraceae bacterium
ACCTCGGGACGGTTGGTGGCAGCCAGCAGGATGATGCCCTTGGTGGGGTCAAAACCGTCCATCTCGGCCAGCAGCTGGTTCAGGGTCTGCTCCCGCTCGTCGTTGCCGCCCATGCGGTTGTCACGGGATTTGCCGATGGTGTCGATCTCGTCGATGAAGACGATACAGGGGGCCACCTTGGCAGCCTCCTTGAACAGGTCGCGGACACGGGAGGCGCCCACGCCCACGAACATTTCCACGAAGTCGGAGCCGGAGATGGAGAAGAAGGGGACATTGGCCTCACCGGCCACGGCCTTGGCCAGCAGGGTCTTACCGGTGCCCGGAGGGCCCACCAGCAGCGCGCCCTTGGGCAGCTTCGCGCCGATCTCGGTGTACTTTCCGGGGTTGTGGAGGAAGTCGATGATCTCGGTGAGGGACTCCTTTGCCTCGTCCTGACCGGCCACATCGCGGAAGGTGACGCCGGTCTGCTTTTCCATATAGACCTTGGCGTTGGCCTTGCCCACGCCGCCGATGCCGCCCAGACCGCCGCCGCTGCTGCCCATCTTCTTGAACATCCAGCGGTAGAGGAAGACCATGGCCACCACCAGAATGAGGGTGGGCAGCACATAGCTGATGACGGCGGAGAGGAGATATTGCTCATTGGAGACCCGCTTCTCGCTGGCGTCCACGCCGTGTTCCGCCAGCAGAGGCACCAGGTCCGGATCGCCGGCGGACAGGGGATTGGTCACGAAGGTCACCGATGTGGCGCTGATCTGGGTGTTTTCACCCATAAGGCCCTGGAGCAGGGAGGCGTTTTTGTCGCCCAGCTGGGCCTTGAGCTGATCGGCGTAGGCGGGGAGGGGGGCGGAGCCATCCTTCAGGGTGAAGTAGTAGCCGTCGCTGCGCATCTCCACCCGGGATACATAGTCGCTCTCCACCCAGCTGCGGAAGGTGGTGTAGGGTACCTCCACCTGGCTTGCGCTGCGCAGGGAGCTGGAGCAGGTATTGAGCAGCAGTACCAGCAGGATGGCCCACAGCACGATGCTGAGAAAGCTGAGGGACGGGCGCTTTTTAGGATTGTCGTTCTGATTGTTGCCCCGTTGGTTGGGCTTGTTGGGTCCGTTCATGGTTGCCCTCCTTCTATTTCACCGGGAGAAACTCCCGTAAAATGCTGAATTCTTTTGCAGTATACCATAAGCAGGGGGTAAAAACAAGAAATGTTCATGTCGGTACTGTGAATTTTCTGTGACGAAAAGGGGAGTGAGGGTATTTTCCCTCTTTTAAGAAACAAAAATCCGTGGTATGATGTAATTTGAAAATTTATGCTGAGGAGCCTGTGCTATGCAGAAGGACAAGAAAAATTTTGAGCCGAGAGACCGCCGCAATGACGAGGCGGAGGCCGACGGCCTCATTGAGGGGCGCAACGCCGTGACCGAGGCGCTGCGGGTGGGCACCGCCATCGACAAGATCTACATCGCCCGGGGCGAGACCGACGCCACCCTGGGCCACATCGCCTCCACCGCCCGGGGAAAGGGCGTGGTGGTGGTGGAGGCCGACCGCCGCAAGCTGGACGGCATGAGCCGCACCAAGAGCCATCAGGGCGTCATCGCCGTGTCCGCCGTGCGGGAGTATGCCAGCGTGGAGGATATCCTCGCCGCCGCCGCGGAGAAGGGGGAGGCGCCCCTCATCGTGGTGTGTGACGAGCTGAGCGACCCCCACAACCTGGGCGCGGTGATCCGTACCGCCGAGTGTGCCGGCGCCCACGGCGTCATTATCCCCAAGCGCCGCTCCGCCGGACTGACCGCCATCGTGGCCAAGACCTCCGCCGGCGCGGTGAGCCATCTGCCCGTGGCCCGGGTGCCCAACCTGCCCGCCCTGCTGAAGGAGCTGAAGGGCCGGGGCCTCTGGGTGTACGGCACCGCCGCCGAGGGCACCACCGGCCTCTATGACGCCGATCTGAAGGGCCCCGCCGTCATCGTGATCGGCAGCGAGGGCGACGGCATGGGCCGCCTGGTGCGGGAGCAGTGCGATTTCCTGCTGTCCATCCCCATGCGCGGAAAGGTCAACTCCCTGAACGCCTCCGCCGCCGCGGCGGTGGTCATCTATGAGGCGGTCCGCCAGCGCAGCTAAGACCGAAAAGGAGCTTTTCTATGTCTGAGCACAAAAATCAACCGAAAACCGACGGCTTTTCCGTGGATGAGATCCTGGCGGAATACGGTTCCCGCTCCAAGGTGGTGAGATTTCCCTCGGAGCGGGCGGAGACCCCCGAGGAGATCCTGAAGGAAATCCCGGCGGATGAGCGCTCCGAGGCGGAAGCGTCCGGGGAGGATGCCTCCCCTGTGGAGCCCATCGGGGAGTGGCACAGCGTGGTGGAGGAAGCCGGGGAGAAGAAAGAGCCGCGGCCCATGGATGAGATCGTCCCCGAGACCGCCGCACGCCACATCGGAGCCAGACTGTCCGCCCTGTTTCGCAGGGCGGACCATTACGCCGACCATATGTATGACGACGCGGAGCCCGATGAGGAGACCCTCCGGGCGGAGAAGTACATCCCCGGTGTGGACCGGGAGGAGCCTGCCCGGGAGGCCCCTGCGCGCAAGCGGCCCCGCCGTCCGGAAGCGGCGCCCCCGGACACCCCCGCCGCTGATCTGGCTGCCCGCTATCTCCGGGGACTGACCGGGAGAGGGCGGCGGTGCGTCCTGGCTTTTTTGCTGTCTGTGCTGACCGCGGCGGCCACGCCGGATCTGACCCGGTTCGGTCTCGTCCTTCCCGGCGACCCCTTCCGCACTCAATGCCTCATCCTGACCGGGCTTCTGCTGGCGGTGGGCGGACTGTGCTGGGAGGTGCCGTGGACGGGGCTGAAGCAGCTTTTCTCCCTCCGGCCCAACGCCCAGAGCATCATGCTGTTCGCGTGGCTCTTTACCCTGGCGGACGGCCTGACCGCGGGGATGTGGGAGGGGCGCTCCGGCTGCCTGCCCTGTGCCGCGGTCACCGCCTTCGGCATGGCCTTCCACCTCCATGGCTATCAGTCCCATCTCCGGGGCGACCGGGTCACCGCCAAGGCGGCGGCCCAGACCCGCAGCCCCTATGTCATCACCCTGGACGACAACAAGTGGAGCGGCAGACCGGCCTACACCAAGTGGTCCGGCTCCTCCGTGGGCTTCGGAAGTCAGCTGCAGTCCCCCGATCTTGCCCAGCGGGTCTACCGGGTGGCGTCACCCCTGCTGCTGCTCTCGGCACTGCTGTGCTCGGTGATGGCCTCCTTCGGGCAGCATGTTCCCGGCCGCTTCCTCTGGGCGGCCTCCGCCATCTTCACCGCGGGCTCCGCCTGGTCGGCACTGCTGGCCTACGGTCTGCCCTATAAAAAACTGGCCCTCCGCCTCAACAAGGTGGGCGCCGCCCTGGCCGGATGGCCGGGTGCGGAGCGCTCCCGGCAGGGGGGAATCATCACCACCGACCGGGACCTCTTTCCCCCCGGAACGGTGCGGGTGACCCAGGTGAAGGTCTTCGGCGGCGTATCCACCGAAAAGGCGGTGGGCTATACCGCCACCCTGCTGCGGGTGCTGAACTGCGGCCTCACCAAGCCCTTCCATGACCTGCTGCGCACACAGGGCGCCTTTTACCGGGAGGTCAGCGGCGTGCGCAACCACGAGGGCGGCGTCTCCGGCATTGTCCGCAATCAGGAGGTGCTGGTGGGCACGGCCTCCTTCATGCATCTGATGAAGGTGCCCATGCCCCAGGGGCTCAATGTGAAAAACGCGGTGTTTTGCGCGCTGAACGGGCAGCTGGCCGGGATGTTCCTCATGGAGTACCGGCTGAGCAGCGAGGTGAACCCCACCCTGTCCGCCCTGATCCGCGCCAATGTGACCCCGATTTTGGCCACCAGGGATTTCAACCTCATTCCCGCCCTGCTGGGGCAGAAGTTCCGCCTGCCGGTGGATAAGCTGGAGTTCCCGCCCATCGAGCGGCGGCTGGAGCTGTCCCAAAGCGAGCAGGAGCATGACGAGGTCCCCGTGGCGCTGCTGTGCCGGGAGGGGCTGGCGGTCTATTCCGATGCGGTGGTGGGGGCGCGCCGCCTGCGCTCCGCCGCCCGTATGTCCACCTTTTTCGCGGTGCTGGGCGCCGTCGTCGGCGTGGCCATTACCTTTTATTTGACGGCGGTGGGGGCCTATACCTCGCTGACCCCCATGGTATTTCTCATCTTCATGGCCCTCTGGCTGGTGCCCGAGCTGTTCATTGCCAACTGGGTCAATCAATTCTGAGCAAATTTGGTGACTTCTTATGAGATTTATGAAACTGGGCGACAGGGTAGACGCCAATATTTTCAATCAACTGGACGAAAAGAAGCGAGAACTGGCCAAGCGGGGGACGGACACCATCAACCTGTCCATCGGAACGCCGGATTTCGAGCCTGACCCCTATGTGATGCAGGCGGTGGCGGAGGCCGCCGCCCGGCCGGAGATGTACAAGTACACCCTCAACGACAAGCCGGAGCTCATCGAAGCGGTGCAGGGCTGGTACCGCCGGCGCTACGGTGTGGAGCTTGCCCCCGGGCAGATCATGTCGGTGAGCGGCTCTCAGGAGGGCATCGCCCACCTGTGCTTCCCCTTTATCCGACCCGGTGACCTGGTGCTGTGCCCCGATCCCGGCTATCCCATCTTTACCTTCGGCCCCATGATGGCGGGGGCGGAGATCGGGCTTTACCCTCTGAAGCCGGAGAACAACTGGGTGCTGGACTTTGCCGACATCCCCGATGATGTGGCCGACCGTGCCCGGATGATGGTGGTGTCCTACCCCAACAACCCCACCACGGCGGTGGCGGATCGGGGATTTTATGAGAAGCTGGTGGCCTTTGCCAAGGCCCATGACATCATGATCGTCCATGACAACGCCTATTCCGAGCTCATCTTCGACGGCGGGGAGGGGATGTCCTTCCTGTCTGTCCCCGGCGCCATGGATGTGGGGGTGGAGTGCAACTCCCTGTCCAAGACCTATAACCTCACCGGAATGCGGGTCTCCTTCGTCATCGGCAACGAGGCCATGGTGTCCCAATTCCGCGATTTCCGCTCCCAGATCGACTACGGGATGTTCTATCCCGCCCAGAAGGGCGCGGTGGCAGCCCTGAGCGGCCCCCAGCGGGTGGTGGAGAGCAACCGCGCGGGCTATCAGCAGCGCCGGGACGCCCTGTGCGGCGGTCTGCGGAGCATCGGCTGGGATGTGCCCGACGCCGCCGGCACCATGTTCGTGTGGGCCAAGCTGCCCGAGGGGTATACCTCCTCCGTGGACTTTACCATGGAGCTGATGGAGAAGACCGGGGTCATCGTGGTGCCCGGCGTCAGCTTCGGCGAGCTGGGGGAGGGCTATGTGCGCATGGCCCTTGTGGTGCCTCCGGAGCGGATGGAGGAAGCCGTCCGCCGCATCAGGGAGAGCGGAATGCTTCATATTTGAGAGGAGAGCCTGCCGCGGCCCTTGGGCCGCGGCAGGCTCATTTGCAGTGAGAGAGGATGTGTTGGCCGGTGAAGGTGGCATTGGTGACCGGTGGCAGCTCCGGGATCGGACTGTGTACGGCAAAGGCTCTGCGGGAGCGGGGCTGCGCCGTTTATGAGATGAGTCGGCATGATGCGGGAACGGAAGGGATCTGCCACCTGCAGGGCGATGTGACCGATGAGAAGCAGGTGGCGGACGCCGTGGCTGCGCTCATGGAGCGGGAGGGACGGCTGGACATCCTGGTGAACTGCGCCGGCTTCGGCATTTCGGGGGCGGTGGAGTTCACGGCAAGCGAGGACGCGAAGAGCCAGCTGGATGTGAATTTCTTCGGCACGGTGAATGCGGACAGGGCGGTCCTGCCCATCATGCGCGAGGCCGGCGGCGGACGGATCGTGAACATCAGCTCCGTGGCGGCGGTGGCCCATATCCCCTTTCAGGCCTTCTACTCCGCGTCCAAGGCCGCTGTGGACTCCTATACCTGCGCTCTGGCCAACGAGGTTCGGCCCTTCGGCGTCACGGTCACCGCCGTTCAGCCCGGAGACATCCGCACCGGGTTTACCGCCGCCAGAAAGAAATCCGCCGCCGGCGACGAGGTGTACGGCGGGCGGATCTCCCGCAGTGTGGCCGGGATGGAGCGGGACGAGGAAAAGGGCATGAGTCCGGAGAAGGCGGGGGCGTATATCGCCCGCATTGCCCTCAAAAAGCGGGTGAAGCCCTGCTATGCCGTGGGGGCGTGGTACAAGTTTTTGTGTCTGCTCATCAAGCTGCTGCCCTGCGGCGTGCGAAACCGGATCGTGGGACAGCTTTACGCAAGATGACCGACCGCCGGAGACATCCCCTATCTGCGTATCAAAACAGGAGCCGCTGCAGAAATGAGCTGCAGCGGCTCCCGTTTATTTTCAGCAATATGTTTTCAGGAAGGCGGACACACGGCTCCAGTACTGCTCGGGGTCGGCGCCCAGTGCCTCCGTATGACCGGCGTTCTCCGCCCAGAAAAACTGCTTGGGGCAGGCGGCGGCCTGATAGAGGCGGCCCATCATGGCGGGGGGGACCACCTCGTCCTGCACCCCGTGGATGAACAGGGTGGGGGTTTTGGAGTTGGCCACGGCGTCAATGGGGCTGGCATCCCGCAGGTCATACCCCGCGCGGCGCAACGTGGTCTTGCGCAGGGCGGCGAACAGGGGAGCATAGGGGATGGCGGCGGGGATGGACATGGACTTGCGCATCCGGCGGTTCAGCATATGCTTCAGCTCCTGCTCCATATTGGTGTAGGAGCAGTCGGAGACGGCGGCCTTCACCTGAGGAGGGAGGGGGCCGCCTGTGGCCATGAGGACGGTGGCCGCGCCCATGGATACGCCGTGGAGGATGATCTCCGCCTCCGGGTCCCGGCGGATGATGTAGTTGATCCAGGCCAGAAGGTCCAGCCGCTCGTCCCAGCCCCAGCCCACATAGGTTCCCTGGCTGTTGCCGTGACTGCGCTGGTCGGGGAGCAGTATGTTCCACCCCTCCTGAGCATAGTGCAGGGCCACCGCGCCCATGGACTCATGGGTGTCGTGATAGCCGTGCAGGCAGATGGCCCAGCGGTGGCACGCCTCGCTGTGAAGCAGATAGGCGCCCCACAAATTCAGCCCGTCCGCAGAGCGGACGGCGGCGGCGCGAAATCCGCTGCCCTCCCGGGCCCACAGGCGGCCCTCCTGCTGAACGGTCCAGCGATCGGTTTTCTCCTCCCGGATGGGGACGGGGACAATGGCCTTGGAATAGAGAAGATTGCCCAGCGCTGCCACGCCGCCCACAGCGCCGAGACCCGCTGCGGTGAGACTGACAAGACCGGCAATGGTGCGTTTTTTCATTGCGGCGCCTCCTAAGTATGTTGCTGCTCACATCATAGCCCATCGGCGGCGGGAGTTCAACCGTATTATTGTAAACGATTTGAAAATCTTGCGGCGGAAGGGACAGGGCGGACGCCGAACCATCGCCCTGTCCCGTTTTTGGGTCAATCGGAAAAAGCGGACGGAAGTTTTTTTATGGGAATCGTTGACTTTCTGCCGGTTTCATGATAATTTACACCCACGAATAGAACGGATGTTCTAAATTAAAGGGAG
>JAQXJQ010000141.1 GCA_029009035.1 Oscillospiraceae bacterium
ACATGGCCCGCACCTGGGGCAGGGTGACGTGGGACTCGTCGATAAAGAGCAGAAAATCCTTGGGGAAGTAGTCCAGCAGGGTATGGGGCGGCGACCCGGCAGGCCGGCCCTCGATGACCCGGGAATAGTTCTCGATGCCGGAGCAGTAGCCCAGCTCCTGCATCATCTCCACATCATACATGGTGCGCTGCTTGATGCGCTGGGCTTCCACCAGCTGCTCCCTGCTCTGGAAGTAGGCCACCCGCTCCTCCAGCTCTTTGTAGATCTCCTGAATGGCGGCGTCCATCTTCTCCTTGGGGGTCACATAATGGGTGGCAGGCCAGATGGGGATGTTGTTCAGCCGGCGGATGGGCACGCCCGTGACCACATTGATCTCGCTGATGCGGTCGATCTCGTCCCCGAAAAACTCCACCCGGACGGCGGTGTCCTTCCAGTAGGCGGGCCAGATCTCCACCGTATCCCCCCGGACCCGGAACATATTGCGCTCCCACGCGATGTCGTTGCGCTCATAGCGGATGGCCACCAGCCGCTTCAGCATTTCCTCGATTTTGATGACCTGTCCCACACGCAGGGCCACCATCATCCTGGCAAAGTCCTCCGGCTCACCCAGACCGTAGATGCAGGACACGGAGGACACCACGATCACATCCCGCCGCTCCAGCAGGGAGGCGGTGGCGGACAGGCGCAGGCGGTCGATCTCCTCGTTGACGGAGGAGTCCTTCTCGATGAAAGTATCCGTGTGGGGAATGTAGGCTTCCGGCTGATAGTAGTCGTAGTAGGACACGAAGTATTCCACCGCGTTGTTGGGGAAGAATTCCTTGAACTCAGCGCACAGCTGGGCCGCCAGCGTCTTGTTGTGGGCCAGCACCAGGGTGGGGCGCTGCACCTTCTCAATGACCTTGGCCATGGTGAAGGTCTTGCCGGAACCGGTGACGCCCAGCAGGGTCTGCTCGTTCAGTCCGTTTTCAATGCCCGCCGCCAGGGCCTCGATGGCCTCCGGCTGGTCGCCGCTGGGCTTGTACTCGGACACCACTTCAAACTTCGGCATAAGACCCCTCCTTCCCCGGATACCCCTATCATAATAAAACAAATGTTCTATGTCAATCTTTTTTAAAAACTTTGGAACACCCCGGACTCCCGCATGGACACCATGTCGTCCCCCGCGACCACAAAGTGGTCCATCAGCTCGATGTCCACCTGCCGGAGCAGGCGGCTGACCTCCCGGGTGACGTTCACATCGGCGGCGGAATACATGGCGATGCCGGACACGTGGTTGTGGGCCAGCACCGCTCTGGCGGCGTTGCAGCTGAGTGCCGCCTCCATCACCTTGCGGGCGGTGATGCTTACCGTGTCCACAATGCCCTCCCCCAGCTGGCGGCAGGCCAACAGCTTGTTTTTCCCGTCCAGGCAGACCAGATAGGCCATCTCGCTGCGTGCGCCCAGGAACAGGGGAATCAGCAGTTCCCGGAACATCCAGGTGCTGTTATACTCCCCGCCCACCTCGCTGCTCTGCTCCATGTGGCGGGCGGCCACCGGCAGGATAAGGCGCAGCAGGGTGGCGGTGTTGGGGCCTACCCCCTTCACCTTGAGCAGCTCCTCGTAGGGCGCGCTGAGCACACCGCTGAGGCTGCCGAAGCGATCCACAAGGGCGTGAGCCAGCGGGTTCACATCCCCCTGGGGGACGGCATAAAACAGCAGCAGCTCCAAAACCCGGTGGTCCGCCAGTCCGGACAGACCTCTGGCCAGAAATTCCTCCTTGGCCCGCTGTCTGTGACCCGTGTGGATGGACGCCATAGCCCGCACCTCTCTTTCCTGTGATCGCCGGTGGCATACCGGTGGCATATCAGTTTATTATACCACCAAACGCCCACGCCCACAAGGTTTTCGCCGTCTTTTTTGGGCAAAAGAACTCCGCCGGTCGGAGGTCGACCGGCGGAGCCAGACTGTCGAAAAAGTCGGATCTAACCGCACGAAGCGCAAGAGCCTCGCAGAGTTCCGTCATCCGCAGATGACGGAAT
>JAQXJQ010000142.1 GCA_029009035.1 Oscillospiraceae bacterium
GGTGCCGAACCGGTCGCTTTTGCCCAGACAGTAGTCCAGCATCTCGGTGTAGGCGTCCTTGATCTCCGCCCGGGTGAGCCCGGTCCGTTCTTCCAGACGGAGGGGACCGATGTGGGCGTAGTAAAAAGACCGGCAGAGGATGGGAACAGCGATGGAAAAGGACAGGATAAAAACTGCCAGTACCGCAGCGGTGAGGGCGGTCAAAAGTTTACGAGCGTTCATGAAACGCCTCCTTTGCGGACAGAACGATGAGCACCTGGGAGGGGAGGTAGAAAAACCACATCCCCACGGCGGAGAGCGCTCCCCCAAGGCCCAGATTGAACAGCCCCACGCACACGTCGCACCCCACAAAGAGGGTCAGCCCCACGGCAAAGAGCCATTTGCGGCTGTACCACGCCAGCACCGTGTTGGACAGCAGCTGGGAGAAGTAGAGGCACACCAGCAGGTTGAGGGGGGTGGCGATGCCGAAGCGGAAGGCCGCCAGAGCCAGCAGCAGAGGCAGCGCGAGGCGCAGCCACGCCGCCGTGGGCGCGCCGCCCCGCCGCAGCCGCAGGAGGTAACAGGTCTGGGCCGCGAGAAAGAGAACGACGCCCAGGGAGTAGAAACGACCCAGCACCAGCAAAAAGACATCGGCAGCGGCGGTGAACAGCAGTGCGGGCAGCACCAGAGTGTCCCCGCCTCCATGAGCGCACAGGGCAGCATAGATGAGGCACAGGAGGATGCCGCCGAACTTCAGGGGGACGGTGGGGCCACTGTGTCCGGTGAGGTCAAGGGTGAGGAAGCCCAGATAGAGGATGGCCTCCGCGCCCAGAAACAGGGAGATGATGCGGGGTATTCGGTTCACACCAGGACCTCCCTTGCGTTTTGTGGGATTCTCAGAAGGCAGCGCCGCCGAACTCGGACAGGGTGAGCTGCTTGTTCCGGTCGGCAGTCCAGTTGATGGACCACATGGAGGCGAAGAGCAGCAGCTGGTTGCCCTTGTAGTCCTCCACCAGCATGGCGTCGCTGGGGAGGATCAGATCCTCGGCCTTGAGAGGCTCGTCCCCGTCGTGCTCCACCCAGCGCAGATACTCAAAGGGCAGACCCTCCTGATAGAGGTCCACGCCGTACTCGTTTTTCAGCCGGTACTCCAGCACATCGAACTGCAGGGTGCCCACCACGCCTACGATGACCTCCTCCATGCCGGAGTAGGGGGTCTTGAAGATCTGGATGGCACCCTCCTGGGCGATCTGCTCCAGGCCCTTGAGGAACTGCTTGCGCTTCATGGTGTCCAGCGGGCGGACACGGCGGAAATGCTCGGGGGCGAAGGTGGGGATGGGGTCGAACCTGAACTTTTTGTTGGCGGTGCACAGGGTGTCGCCGATGGAGAAGATGCCGGGGTCGAATACGCCGATGATGTCGCCGGCGTAGGCCTCCTCGATGATCTCGCGCTCGGCGGCCATCAGCTGCTGGGGGCGGGAGAGCTTGATCTTCTTGCCGCCCTGCACATGGTAGACCTCCTTGTCCGCGTCAAAACGGCCGGAGACCACACGCATGAAGGCGATCCGGTCCCGGTGGGCCTTGTTCATATTGGCCTGGATCTTGAAGACGAAGGCGGAGAAATCGTCATCATCGGAGAAGACGACATCGTCACCGGCCTTGCGGGGCAGGGGGGCGGTGGTCATGCGCAGAAAGTCCTCCAGGAACGGCTCGACGCCGAAATTGGTGAGGGCGGAGCCGAAGAACACGGGGGAGAGCTTGCCGTGGCGGACGCGGTCCATGTCGAACTCGCAGGAAGCGCCGTCCAGCAGCTCGATATCGTCCACCAGCTGGTCGCGGCGGGCCTGACCGATGAGACCGGCCAGCTCGGGGTCGTCCAGCTCTACCTCGGTGGCGGTGGCGGCGCGGGAGTTGGTGTTGGAGGTGAAGTGGATGATCTTGCGGCGCTCACGGTCGTAGACGCCCTGAAACTCCTTGCCGCAGCCGATGGGCCAGTTGACGGCATAGGTGTCGATGCCCAGCTCATGCTCCAGTTCCTCGCACAGCTCGAAGGGGTCGCGGGCCTCGCGGTCCATCTTGTTGATGAAGGTGAAGATGGGGATGTCCCGCATGGCGCAGACCTTGAACAGCTTACGGGTCTGGGCCTCCACGCCCTTGGCGCCGTCAATGACCATGACGGCGGAGTCGGCGGCCATGAGGGTGCGGTAGGTATCCTCGGAGAAGTCCTGGTGGCCGGGGGTGTCCAGAATGTTGATGCAGAAGCCCTCGTACTGGAACTGCATGACGGAAGAGGTGACGGAAATACCGCGCTGCTTTTCGATCTCCATCCAGTCGGAGGTGGCGGCGCGGGAGTTCTTTTTGCCCTTGACCACGCCGGCCTGAGCGATGGCGCCTCCGTACAGCAGGAATTTTTCGGTCAGTGTGGTTTTGCCGGCGTCGGGATGGGAGATGATGGCAAAGGTTCGGCGCCGGTTGATCTCGGATTGGTATTGTGACATGGGGGGACGACCTCCAAAACAGATTTTTGATGATGAAAAAGGCGGCTGTTTACATGGGACGATACCTCTGAAAATAATTTTACAGAATATTATACCAGTTTCAGGCTGAAAGGGCAACAGCCAAATGGAGAAAATACGCACAGTCGGGCCGCAATGCGCATAGCTGTGCTTAGGAGCTTTCCGGGATCATGGAAAGCCCGGGGGAGGAAAAATATGGAGCATTGGCTGGCCAAACGGCTGAGCGCCCTGCTGTGCGTGAAGGCCATTGTGACCCTGGCCCTCACGGGGGCCTTTGTGTATCTGGCCGTCACGAATCGGATGAGCCAGGATATGATGACCATCTATGCGGTGATCATCTCCTTCTATTTCGGGACACAGCATGAGCGTGTCCCGGAGGGAGGAAGGGTATGAAGCTGCTGCGGTGTATATTGAGCGAGAACGACTGTTTTAAACAGGGAGAGACCATTACGCCCCGGGGGGTGATGATACACTCCACAGGGGCCGACAACCCCATGCTCCGACGGTATGTGCAGCCGGCAGCGGGGGACCGGGAGCGGCAGAGCCTGCTGGAACAGTTGGGAGAAAACCCCAACGGGAACGACTGGAACAGACCGGGACTCAGTGTGTGCGTCCACGGTTTTGTGGGGAAGCTGGCGGATGGCAGCGTGGCCTGTGTGCAGACGCTGCCCTGGAATTGCCGCGGATGGCACGCGGGGAACGGGACCACCCGACCCAGCGCCAACAACACCCACATCTCCTTTGAGATCTGTGAGGACGCACTGGATGACCCGGAGTATTTCGGCGCCGTCTACCGCGCTGCAGTGGAACTGACCGCTTATCTGTGTACCCTTTACAGCCTGGATCCCCTGGAGCCGGGGGTGATAGTGTGCCACAGCGAGGGTTACCGGCTTGGTATGGCCAGCAACCACGCTGATGTGGAGCACTGGTTTCCCCGGTTCGGCAAGAGTATGGGGGACTTCCGCACTGATGTGGCGGCGGAGACGGAGAAGGGTGCGGGGGAGGCCGGCATGGAGGAGAAGTTTGACCGTCTTATGGAGCGTTGGCTTCGGCAGCGAATTACCCTGCCACCCTCGGCCTGGTCCAAAGTGGAGCGGGAGTGGGCGGAGGGGGCCGGGATATTCCGGGGAGACGGAGAGGGAAACATGAACTACCGATCCTTCTGCACCCGTGAGGAGCTGGCGGTGGCCCTCTACCGCGTGACCCATCCGAACGGGTAAAAAACTCCCCTGCGCTCCCGGTTTTGGGAACGCAGGGGATGTTCACTGCATCATTTCGGCCACGGTGCGGGAGAAGAGCCTTGCGGCGGTGATGGCCTCCTGCAGGGTGTTTCCGTGGGTGCCCACCTCCAGCAGAATTTCGCCGGTGGACTGGTGCTGGTTGAAGCGGGAGGTGCGCAGCACGATGGGACGGGCCAGGGTGGCCCACTTGTCACACAGGGCTTTTTGGATGCTCACCGCCAGGGAGAGGTTGACCCGCCAGTTGGGATGGGTCTGGCCCATGGCGTCGGTGCCCATGACCATCATCACCTGGGCGCAGTTGGGGGCGGTGCCGGCGGCGGTCTTGTAGAGCTTTCCGTCGGAGGAGACCAGCGCGTCCCGGTGAACGTCCAGAACCAGCTGAATGGAGGGGTACTGCTCCAGGATCCTGGCCACGCCCTCGCTGGAGCGGACATAGGCCTCGTTGTAGTTGGGGTAATCGTAGAGGGTGGTGTCGTGGATGACTTTGATGCCGGCGCTCTCAAAGATGGCGGCCATCTCGTCGCCGATGCGCACCATGTTCCGGCTTTTGTCCAGCGTGCGGTAGCTGTCGCTCTCCACATAGGTGTCGTCGCCATCCATGGTGTAGGCCTCGGTGGCGTGGGAGTGGAAAATGAGTACCCGGGGAGCGTCACTTTTCGCGGTGAGCTTTGGCGCGGCGGACAGAAGAGCGTCGATATCCAGGGTGTAATCGGTGTGGTTGTAGATGGAGATGCCGCCGGAGGTCACATACTTTTTTGAGGTTCCCGCCACCATGGTCTTGGTGACGATGTTTCCCGGCTCCGGAACGGAGGAGGGGAGGGGCTCCTCTCCGGGTTCATCCGCTTCCGAAGGAGTGAGCAGCTGGGGCGGCGGAGTGAGCAGCTCCGGGACCGGGGAGACTGACGGAGGGGAGCTCTGGGCGGCGGCCAGCCGCTCCGGCAGGGACATACTGCCCTGGGGCGTGCCCAGCTCGGCGCAGAGCAGCGCCAGGGTGAGCCGGGGATCGGAGGCGGCCTTGCGCAGGACCGCGCTCAGGGAGCCGGGGTCGGCGGTGAGCCAGATGAGCCACAGCGCCGCTGTGCACACAAAGACTGCCGCGCATTGGCGCAGACGCCGTGCCGGGCGTTGCCTTGTCCGTTTCCTTTGCATGATCTTCACCTCGAACCACAGTATGCGCCCCCGGGGTATAATAGAACGCCTCCCGGATACCTTCTGGTATCCGGGAGGCGTATGGATAGGACCTATTTAGTCGTCGGTGCGGTAGCGCTTCTGGGGAACATAGGTGCAGTGGAGCAGCTCATGGGCCTTGTGGCCGCCGGGCTCGCCCAGATAGGTCTCATAGATCTCCTTGAGCACGGGATTTTCGTGGCTCTTGCGGAACTCCATGCTCTGATCCTGCTTGTACAGGGCCTTGGCGCGGAGGGAGCGAAGATCGGTGAAGGAGCGGACGCTGGCGGGCTGCAGGGGCTGACCGCCGCCGTTGACGCAGCCGCCGGGACAGGCCATGAACTCGATGAAATCGTAGTTCAGCTCGCCGGCGCGAACTCCGTCCAGGACCTGCTTGGCGTTGCTCAGGCCGGAGGCCACGCACACCCGGACGGTCTTGCCGGGCAGCTCGTAGGAGGCCTCCTTGATGCCCTGGGTGCCGCGGACCTCATGGAACTCCAGCGGAGCCATTTCGCTGCCGGTGACCTTGGCCACCACGGTGCGCAGCGCGGCTTCCATCACGCCGCCGGTGGCGCCGAAGATGACGGAGGCGCCGGTGGAGATGCCCAGCATGGGGTCAAACTCGCCGTCGGGCAGATGGTCGAACATCATGCCGGCCTGGGTGATCATGCGGGCCAACTCGCGGGTGGTGAGGGAGGCGTCCACAGGCATGCAGCCGTTGGCCATGCGCTGCTCGGGGCGCTTGACCTCGTACTTCTTGGCGGTGCAGGGCATGATGGAGACCACATAAATATCGTTGGGGTCGATGCCGGCCTTCTCGGCGTAATAGCTCTTCACCAGCGCGCCGAACATCTGCTGGGGGGACTTGCAGGTGGACAGATTGGGCACGAACTCGGGGTAGTGCTGCTCGCAATAGCGGATCCAGCCGGGGGAGCAGGAGGTGATCATGGGCATGGTGCCGCCGTTCTGCAGGCGCTGCAGGAATTCGGTGCCTTCCTCCATGATGGTGAAGTCGGCGGCGGTGTCCACATCGAACACCTTGTCGAAGCCCAGGCGGCGCAGGGCGGAGATCATCTTGCCCTCCACATTGGAGCCCACGGGCATACCGAAGCTCTCGCCCAGGGTGACGCGGACGGAGGGGGCGGGGCCCACCACCACGTGCTTGGTGGGGTCCTGCAGGGCGGCCAGGACTTCGGCGGTAGAGTCTTTTTCGGACAGAGCGCCGGTGGGGCAGACCACGATGCACTGGCCGCAGGACACGCAGTCCACCTCGTTCAGGTCGCGGTCAAAGGCGGAGCCGATGTGGGTCTCGAAGCCGCGGTTGTTGGGGCCGATGACGCCCACGGCCTGCAGCTTGCGGCAGGCGGAGACGCAGCGGCGGCACAGCACGCACTTGGAGTTGTCACGCACCAGATGGAGGGCGGAGTCCTCGATCTGGGGCATCATCTTGTCGGCGGCATAGCGCACGGCGTCGATGCCCAGGTCGGCGGCCAGCTGGCGCAGCTCGCAATGGGAGTTGCGGGAGCAGGTGAGGCAGTCCATCCGGTGGTTGGACAGGATCAGCTCCAGGGTGAGGCGGCGGGAGTGGCGCACCCGCTCGGTGTTGGTGTAGACCACCATGCCCTCGTTCACGGGGTAGACGCAGGAGGCCATGAGAGAACGGGCGCCCTTGACCTCCACCACGCAGATACGGCAGGCGCCGATCTCGTTGACATCCTTCAGGAAGCACAGGGTGGGGATCTTGATGCCGGCGGAGCGGGCGGCCTCCAGAACGGTGGTGCCTTCGGGGACGGTGACCGGGATGTTGTCGATAGTCAGGTTGATCATTTTCTTATCCATGGTTGTCACTCCTCCCTCAGGCCTTGGTGATGGCGTCGAAGCGGCAGTTGGACTGGCACAGGCCGCAGTGGATACACTTGTCATGGTCGATGACATGGGGCGCCTTGATGGCGCCGGAGATGGCGTTCACGGGGCAGTTGCGGGCGCACAGGGTGCAGCCCTTGCACTTGGTAGGGTCGATCTCGAAGCGCAGCAGGTCGCGGCAGACGCCGGCGGGGCAGCGCTTCTCCACCACGTGGGCCACATACTCGTCGCGGAAATAGCGCAGGGTGGACAGCACGGGGTTGGGAGCGGACTGACCCAGAGCGCACAGGGCGGAGTCCTTCAGGTGGTAGCACAGCTCCTCGATGGTGTCCAGATCCTCCAGAGTGCCCTGACCCTTGGTGATCTTGTCCAGCAGGTCGTAGAGGCGCTTGGTGCCGATACGGCAGGGGACGCACTTGCCGCAGGACTCATCCACGCAGAACTGGAGGAAGAACTTGGCGATGTCCACCATGCAGTTGTCCTCGTCCATGACGATGAGGCCGCCGGAGCCCATCATGGAGCCGATGGCGGTGAGGGAGTCATAGTCGATGGGGGTGTCGATGAGCTCGGCGGGGATGCAGCCGCCGGAGGGACCGCCGGTCTGGGCGGCCTTGAACTTCTTGCCGCCGGGGATGCCGCCGCCGATGTCCTCGATGATGGTGCGCAGGGTGGTGCCCATGGGGATCTCCACCAGACCGGTGTTGGTGATCTTGCCGCCCAGAGCGAACACCTTGGTACCCTTGGACTTCTCGGTGCCGATGGCGGCGAACTTCTCCCAGCCGTTGTTGAGGATCCAGGTGATGTTGGCATAGGTCTCCACGTTGTTCAGCAGGGTGGGCTTGCCCAACAGACCCTTGGAGGCGGGGAAGGGGGGACGGGGACGGGGTTCGCCGCGCTTGCCCTCGATGGAGATGAGCAGGG
Source organism: Oscillospiraceae bacterium (assembly GCA_029009035.1). GTDB lineage: Bacteria > Bacillota > Clostridia > Oscillospirales > Oscillospiraceae > Enterenecus. Next base: position 7,688 of record JAQXJQ010000142.1, read on the forward strand.
CGGTCTCCTCGCCGCAGACGAAGGCGCCTGCACCCAGACGCAGCTCCAGATCGAAGGAGAAGTCGGTGCCCAGAATGTTCTTGCCCAGCAGGCCGTACTTGCGGGCCTGGCCGATGGCCAGCTCCAGACGCTTGACGGCGATGGGATACTCGGCACGGACGTAGATGTAACCCTGAGAGGCGCCCACGGCATAACCGGCGATGGTCATGGCCTCGATGACGGAGAAGGGGTCGCCCTCCAGCACGGAGCGGTCCATGAAGGCGCCGGGGTCGCCCTCGTCGGCGTTGCAGCAGACATACTTGACGCCGTCTTCGCTGGTGGCGTCATGGGTGAACTGCCACTTCATGCCGGTGGAGAAGCCTGCGCCGCCGCGGCCGCGGAGGCCGGACTTTTTGATGCAGTCGATGATCTCCTGGGGATCGGTCTTTTCGGTGAGGATGCGCTCCAGAGCGGTGTAGCCGTCCACACCCAGATACTCGTCGATGGACTCGGGGTTGATGACGCCGCAGTTGCGCAGGGCGATGCGCAGCTGGTGGCGGTAGAATTGGGTCTCGGTGAGGGAGGTGGCGGCGGGGCCGGCGTCCTCCTTCAGCAGCAGGCGGGAGACGATGCGGCCCTTGATGAGATGCTCCTCCACGATCTCGGTGACGTTCTCCTCGGTCACATGGGCGTAGCAGGCGCCCTCGGGGAAGATCATCACATTGGGGCCCTGGTTGCACAGGCCGAGACAGCCGGTCTTGACCACCTTGACCTCATCCTGCAGCTTGTGCTTCTTGATCTCGCGCTCAAAGGCGGTGAGGACCGCGGCGCTGTTGGTGCTGCTGCAGCCGGTGCCGGAGCACACCATGACATGACTGCGAATATGGCTCATGTCCGCACCCCCCCTTATTCGGCGGCGCCGATGGTATAATCGGCGACCACATTGCGGTTGACCAGATGCTGCTCCACGACGGTGGCCACCTTGGAGGGATCCATCTTGACATAGGTGACCTTCTCTTCGCCGGGGACAAAGACCTCCACGATGGGCTCCAGACGGCAAACGCCGATGCAGCCGGTCTGGGAGACGGAGACATTGGTGAGACCGCGCTTTTCGATCTCCTCCAGGAAGGCGGTCATGACGGGGCGGGCACCGGCGGCGATGCCGCAGGTGGCCATGCCAACCACGACGCGAATATCGTTGTCATCCGCGTTGCGCAGCCCCATTTGCTGCTTCATTTTTTCGCGGATGGCTCTCAGTTCTTCAATGCTTTTCATATTATTCAGCTCCTCACAGTTGGGCTTCTTGTTCGTTGAGATAGTCTCGGATCCAGGAAAACACTTCCGGCTCGGCCAGAGAGACGTCCTCGCCCAGGACCTCCCGCAGCTCGCGGGTGTCCAGCTCCACGGTGCCGGAGGGGGTGGAGTGGCGGTAGCGGAACTCTGTGTCGGGACTGCCCTGAATGAGCAGGGCGACGGTCCCGGGCAGATCGCCCATGGGCGGGCAGTCCAGATGGGGCAGATGGCAGGTGGCGGTGACGGTGGTGCCCACCCCTTCGGCGCTCTCCACACGCAGCTCGCCGCCGGTCAGCTCCGCCGTCATGCGGTAGAGGGGGAGCCCCATGCCCACCTTGCGGGTGGTGCGGGTGGTGGTAAAGGGGTCCAGGACATTGGCGAGGAATTCTTCGCTCATGCCCCGTCCGTCGTCACGGATGACAATGGTGAGCCACCCGGCTTCGTCCTCGGTCAGCTCGATGTCGATGTGACCGGCTCCCGCGGAGACGGAGTTCTTGGTGATGTCCAGAATGTGCTCGGAGAGCTCTTTCATCCTTTTTTAATGTACTGGTCGATGATGGGGCCGACCTGAGCGGGGGTGAGGCGGCCATAGACGTCGTCATTGATCATCATGACGGGGGCCAGACCGCAGGCGCCGATGCAGCGGCAGGCGTCCAGAGAGAACAGGCCGTCCACGGTGATGCCGCCGGGGGCGATGGACAGCTTCTGCTCCACTGCGGCCAGCACATCCGCGGAGCCCTTGACATAGCAGGCGGTGCCCAGACACACGGAGATCTGATACTTGCCCTTGGGGTTGAGGGAGAACAGGGAATAGAAGGTGGAGACACCGTAGACCTCAGACAGGGGGATGTCCAGACCCTCGGCGATCATGATCTGGACCTCTTCGGGCAGATAGCCGAAGATCTCCTGAGCGGCCTGAAGGACGGGCATGGTGGCACCGGGCTGGCCCTTGTGTGCCTCGATGACCTTGCGCAGGCGCTCTTCCTGCTCCGGTGTGCCACGGTAGGGGATCGCGGTTTTGCAATTTGGCATTGAATGGTCCCTCCTATGGGTTATTTTGTACAGCTCATCACGGTTGGAATTCTTTGACTTGTTCTGATTTTATCACAAGTTGTGGGGAGAAGCAACAGGGCACATGAAAAAACATAGAGTACAAAAAGTTTGAAAAAACTGTCCTTATGCACAAATAGGGCAACTTTGTTAAAAAAATATACAATCCAGCAGGGATCTCGGGGTGAGTTCGGCCGGGGAGAGGGACTGGGTGGGATCGGGGATCTGGTGGAGGTAATGGGCGTCGCAGCCCCGGACGAACCGCACCCCTGCCAGGTCGGGCCGGGCGGTGTAATCCGGCGGGCAGTTGAGTGACAGCTCCGCCACCGTAAACCCCGCTTCGGCAGACCAGAAGCCCAGATTGGACATCAGGGAGAAGGAGGGACGGTCGATATGGGCCGGGTAGGCGATGCCGCCCATCGAGCGGACCAGATCCCGCACCTCCCACAGGGAGAGGTCGGTGGCGCCGGAGAGCAGGGCGGTCTCCTCCCGAAGGATATGTTCGTCCTCGTCCACCACCAGCTGGTGGCCGAAAAACTCCGGACGGTTCTGAATGGCGGGGAGATGGTGGCGCACCAGTTCGCTGAAGGCCAGGGCCGGCGCCAGTTCGGGGAAGAGGCAGACCACATGGACCTCCTCGGCAGTGGTCAGCTCCATGCCCGGGATGCCGATGAGGCCGCTGCGCTCACAGGCCTTGCAGAAGGCGGGACAGTTGTCCGCCGTGTTGTGGTCGGTGAGGGCCACCGCCTGATACCCGGCCAGGGCGCACATGGCGGCGATGTTGGAGGGGGTCATATCGTCGCTGCCGCAGGGGGACAGGCAGGAGTGGATATGAAAGTCAAACCGGCAGGAGTTCATGACAGCTGCCCGGAGAGGGCCAGGGCACAGTCGTAGGTGGACAGGCCGCTGCCCAACAGGTTGACACCCTGTGCCTGGGCCTTGCTCAGCAGCTGGGGGTCGGGCTGCACGCCTTCCGTGAGGATGACGCAGGCCACATCGGTGAGGGCGGCCACCGCCGCCACATTCATATTGCTCATGATGGTGAGCCATGCGCCGTCCGCCGGGGCCCGGCCCATGACCCAGCTGAGCAGGTCGCCGCAATAGGCGGAGGTGACGCTGCGCCCGCCCTCGGCCAGATGGAATTCCGTGAGCGCAAGGCGCCGGGAAAGCTCTTGTACAGTCATGCACACATTCCTCCCTGTATCAATAAAATGTATCAATATAAATGTATCGGTGATGATCGGCGGGAGCTTACCGTTCGGACTGGCCGGGGATCCGTCTGATGGACTTGCGGTGGCGGAAGGGAGCGGGCAGATAGTCGTCGGCCTCGCTCTTGCCGGTCATATTCTGCATCCGTTCGCGGACCTTGAAGATGCAGTCATCCACATTGGCGCGGCCCATGACCACATCCTCCGCGAAGGCGCGGCAGGAGGGGGCGCCGCAGGAGCCGCAGCGCAGGCCGGGGAGGTGATCCTCCAGCTCCTGGATGAGGGCCATCTTTTCCATGGCCTTGCGGCGGTCGGGGTCCAGCACATAGGTGGGCAGGAATTCCGGCTTGCGCAGGGTGCGGACGATCTCGTCCACCTGGGAGTTGGGGCCGCCGTGATTGCGGCAGAGGGGAACGTCCTCCATGAGCCGCTTCAGGTGCATTTTGGCCATGAAGGGATTCTCCACGGTGAAGCAACCGCCCAGACAGCCCTTGGTGCAGGCGCGCAGCTCGATAAACTCCGTGTCGGTGAGCCGTCCGTCCTCGATGGCCTCCAGGATCTGGATCACATTGTCGATACCGTCCACGGCCACATGGTGGATGTGGTCCCGCTCCCTGGCCTGGGCCTCGCCCCCGGCGTAGCCCCAGGCGATGCCGATGGAGCCGGAACGGCTGAGGGGCTGCAGCGGCTTGCCCTTGAGCTGCTTCATGGGCTCCAGCAGAATGCGGTAGATGTCCCGGATGGCGAAGGCGCCGTCCAGAACGGGACGGTCAAGCCCGTCGGGAGAGGCGGCGGAGGTGACCAGCGAGGAGCAGGGGACGATGGAGAACACGCCGATCTCCTCCGGCAGCAGCCCGGTCTCCCGGGCGGCTTCCTCCCGGGCCAGAATGGCTGCCAGCTCCAGCGGGGAGATGACGGGAGCGATATGGCCCAGCAGAGAGGGGAAGCGGATGCAGATGAGACGCACCACGGCGGGGCACATGGAGGAGATCTCCGGCTGGGGCCTGTCCGGCCGGGCGGGGCGCTGGGCCAGGTAGTCGGTGAGCAGCTCCGAGGCCACGGCGGACTCGTACACATGGTCAAAGCCGATCTCCAGAAGGCCGTTGAGGATGATGTTGAGGTCGTCCATGTTCTGGAACTGGCCGTAGAGGGAGGGGTCGGGTACGGCGATATTGTACTGGTAGTTCTGCAGCCTGTTCAGGTCGTCGGGCACCGACTTGACCGCCTTGTGGGGGCAGACCCGGATGCAGGTGCCGCAGTCGATGCACCGGTTGGGCAGAATGGTGGCCTTGCCGTTGCGCACGCGGATGGCCTCTGTGGGGCAGTTCTTGATGCAGGTGGTGCAGCCGCGGCACTTCTTGTATTCCAGAATGACAGAATGTCGCATAAAGGATCACCCTTTCTCCGGGTTTGATATGTCAGAGGGCGTTGATGACCATGGTGACGGTGGTGCCCACGCCGATGGCGGTGTCGATGGTCATATGGTCGCTGTGCTTTTTCATGTTGGGAAGGCCCATGCCGGCGCCGAAGCCAAGATCCCGGGCGTGTTCTCCGGCGGTGGTGAAGCCGGCCTGCATAGCCTGCTCCACGTCGGGTATGCCGGGGCCGCGGTCCGTCAGGGTGACGGTGACATGGTCCGGGGCGATGTCCACCCCGGCTTTTCCGCCGTCGGCATGGATGACCATGTTGATCTCACCCTCGTACATACAGATGGCCACCCGTCGGATGGTGTCGGAGTCAAAGCCCATTTTCCGCAGGACCTGTTTGACTGCGGCGGAGGCCTCTCCCGCCCGGGCCATGTCGCCGCGGATGATCTCGTACTCCAGATGCAGATCTTCCATATCGGATCCCTCCATGTCGATGGAAATGGTAATTCAGCTTTTAGTATAGCACAAGCGCCATGGAATTGAAATAGGGAAGAGGGATCTGCTATGAAAAATCACCAGAGAAAACTCCCTCCGGCAGCGTGAATTTCATCATACTCTTGTTGACAGGACAGACAAAAGACACTATAATGAATTATCGCGCTAAAGCGCGAGGATGAAATAAAAAAGCAGAAACCGATTGAAAGGGGAACCATTCTCATGGGAAACACACGTGTCTACAATTTTTCCGCCGGTCCTTCCATGCTGCCTTTGGAAGTTCTGGAGCGGGCAGGAGCCGAGATCACCAATTATCATGGCTCAGGCATGTCAGTCATGGAGATGAGTCACCGATCTAAGGTTTACGACAAAATTTTCCAGGACACCAAGGCTCTGTTCCGCACCCTGTTCCATGTGCCGGACAATTACCATGTTCTGTTCCTGCAGGGCGGCGCCTCCACCCAGTTCTCCATGGTGCCGCTGAACCTCATCGGCATGACCGGCAAGGCCGATTACGCCGTCACCGGCAACTTCTCCAACATCGCCTATAAGGAAGCCAAAAAGTACGGCACCATCAATCTGGCCGCCTCCAGCGAGGATAAGAACCACACCTACATCCCCGCGCAGGAGCAGCTGAAGCTGGACCCCGAGGCGTCCTATTTCCATTACTGCGCCAACAACACCATCTACGGCACCGAGTGGCAGTATGTGCCCGACACCGGAAAGGTGCCCCTGGTGTGCGATATGTCCTCCGACTTCCTCAGCCGTGTGGTGGATGTGTCCAAGTACGGCATCATTTACGGCGGCGCCCAGAAAAATCTGGCCCCCGCCGGCCTCACCATCGCCATCGTGCGGGATGACCTGCTGGGCCACGAGCTGCCCTACACCCCCATGATGCTGGGCTACAAGCTGATGGCCGATAAGGACTCCATGTACAACACCCCTCCCTGCTGGTGCATCTATCTGCTGGGTCTGGTGCTGGAGTGGCTGCAGTCCAAGGGCGGCGTGGAAGGCATGGAGAAGATCAAGCACGCCAAGGCCCAGCTGCTCTACGATGTGCTGGATGACTCCAAGCTCTTCACCTGTGCCGCCGAGAAGGGCAGCCGTTCCGATATGAACGTCACCTTCCGCACCGCCGATCCCGAGCTGGACGCCAAGTTTGTGGCCGAGGCCACGGACGCCGGGTTTGTGAACCTGAAGGGCCACCGCAATGTGGGCGGTATGCGTGCCTCCATTTACAATGCCATGCCCACCGAGGGCGTGGAGAAGCTGGCCGACTTTATCAAGGCCTTCGATCAAAATAACGGATAAGAGGCGTTACTATGTACACCATTAAAACTTTAAATAAAATTGCCGCTGTGGGGCTGAACCGGCTGCCTGCGGCAGATTATACCGTGGGCGACGAGGTCGCCGATGAAAACGGCATTCTGGTCCGCTCCGCCAAGCTCCACGACTATGCCTTCCCCGAGAGCCTGTGGGCCATCGCCCGCGCCGGCGCCGGCGTGAACAACATCCCCATCGACCGTTGCTCTGAGGCGGGCATCGTGGTGTTCAACACCCCCGGCGCCAACGCCAACGCCGTGAAGGAGCTCACCGTGTGCGCTCTGCTGCTGGCCAGCCGCAACATCATGGGCGGCAACCGCTGGCTGCATGAGCAGGCTGCCTCCGGCGTGGAGGTCTCCACTGTGGTGGAAAAGGGCAAGGCCGCCTTTGTGGGTCCCGAGATCAGCGGCAAGACCCTGGGCGTCGTGGGCCTGGGCGCCATCGGCGCACTGGTGGCCAATGTGGCGCTGGAGCTGGGCATGGAGGTGTGCGGCTACGATCCCTACCTGTCCGTGGACGCCGCCCTGCGCCTTGACCGCCATGTGAAGGTGGTCAAGTCTGCCGAGGAGCTGTACCGCCAGTCCGACTATGTTACCGTCCATGTGCCCTTTATGGAGTCCACCCGCAATACCATCAATGCCGACGCCATCGCCGCCATGAAGGACGGTGTGCGTATCCTCAATCTGGCCCGCGGCGAGCTGGTGGATGACGAGGCCATTCTGGCCGCTCTGGACAGCGGAAAGGTGGCCGCCTATGTCACCGACTTCCCCAACAACGCCCTGGTGGCCAACGACAAGGTGGTGGCCATCCCCCATCTGGGCGCCTCCACCCCCGAGAGTGAGGACAACTGCGCGGTCATGGCTGCCGACGAGCTGCGCGACTATCTGGAGAACGGCAACATCCGCAACTCCGTCAACTTCCCCGCGGTGGAGATGGCCCGTTCCGGCGCCCAGCGCCTGTGCGTCATTCACCGCAATATTCCCGCCATGCTGGCCAATATCACCGTTCAGCTGTCCAAGGACGGCGTGAATGTGGAGAACATGACCAACAAGTCCCGGGGCGATTGGGCCTACACCCTGGTGGATGTGGGTACCGCTGTGGATGCCGCCGTTCTGGATGACATCCGCGCCATCCCCGGCGTGGTCCGCATGAGAGCCATCTGACCACAACAAACAGAAAGGGCTGCTGCAGAATGTTCGGTTCTGCAGCAGCCCCTTTGTTATTTTCTTAGCTTTAAGCCGGACCACAGCAGGATGATGGCCTGTCCCGGTATGCCCAGCACATAGATGATGGGCATACTGAAGCCCAACAGGAGAATGGAAATGTGAATACAGACGAGCACCGACCACATGAGCACCGAGACGATGGCGAAGTTGTGGCGGGGGTTGAACCAGATGGAGTTGAAGACCAGCAGCACGATCATGGATGCCGGGATGGCATAGAGGAAGGCCATCCAGTTGCGGGCGCCCGCGGTATTGGGAAGCACATTGAGCACCACGAACACCATGGTGGCCACCAGCCAGACCAGCAGGGTGCTGATGCCCATGATGATGCGGCGGTTGCGCAGCTCACGCCCGGCGTACACCGTGCGCTCCTGGGCGGGGGAGGTGTGCTCCGGGGAGATCAGATAGTCGATGGTCACATGAAACAGGTCGGCGATCTGCTTGAGGACGGCAATATCGGGGAGGGATTCGCCTCTCTCCCATTTGGAGATAGCCTTGTCGGAGTAGTTGAGCCGCTCCGCCAGCTCCAGCTGGGTCATGCCTGCGGCCTTGCGCAGTTCGATCATGTTTTTGGCGGCGATCTGCTTGATATTGTCCATAATATCCCCCTTTGCAGTGGTTATTCTATATATAACACATTTTTCGGTGGGAAACAATAGCAACTTTTTGAATTCTACCCCGGGTAGAACGGAGAAAATTTGGGCTCTACCGCCGGGAAACGGAAAGGATAGGCCCCAAACCGCGGGATAGCTTGAAATGGCCGGAGGCACATGGTATGATACACTTAAATTGATGCGCAGCAAACGAATACTTACCGATGGAGGGATTTGATATGAGCGAGTATGTTCTCTTTACCGACACCAATGCGGATATCCACCCCAGCATTCTGGACCAGTGGGGCGTGGGTTACACCAACCTGACCTTCCGCTTTGAGGGTGAGGACCGTGACTATATTAACGGCGAGATGTCCGGCGCGGAGTTTTATGCCAAGATGAGAAAGGGCGATGTGGCCAAGACCGCCGCCGCCAATGCCGAGACCTTCAAGGAGCTGTTCCGCCCCACGCTGGAGGCGGGCAAGGATGTGCTGTATCTGGCCTTCTCCTCCGGCCTCAGCACCACCTATCAGTCCTCCGCCATGGCTGCCGAGGAGTTGAGGGAGGAGTTTCCCGAGCGCAAGATCGCGGTGGTGGACACCCTGGCTGCCTCCGCCGGTCAGGGCCTACTGGTCTACCTGGCCAACGAGCAGAAGAAGGCCGGCGCCTCTCTGGAAGAGGTGGCCAAGTATGTGGAGGACAACCGCCTCCACCTCTGCCACTGGTTCACCGTGGATGATCTGGTCTATCTGAAGCGCGGCGGCCGCGTCAGCCCCGCTGTGGCCTTTGTGGGCGGTATGCTGGGCATCAAGCCCGTGCTCCATGTGGACGACGAGGGCCATCTCATCAACATGGGCAAGGTGCGGGGCCGCAAGGCGTCCCTGCAGGCGCTGGCCGATAAATATGCCGAGCTGGCGCTCGATCCCGGCAAGGATGTGGTGTTCATCAGCCACGCTGACTGCATCGACGATGTGGAGACCCTCAAGGCCATGCTGAAGGAGAAGGGCTGCGCCGAGGTCGCTATGGTCAACGACATCTGCCCTGTGATCGGTTCTCACTCCGGTCCCGGCACCATGGCCGTGTTCTTCCTGGGCAAGCACCGCTGAACAGCAACGAAAAAGCTCCCCGCAAGCCGAATGGTTTGCGGGGAGCTTTTTCAATGTTCGTCACGTGTACCGAACCCGGTCGTCGCCGAAGAAGAAGAGCGCCAGGGTGCCGGGGCCCACATGAGAGCCGGTGAGCGGCTCATAGCACACGGAAAGGATCTCCTTCGGGGGGTGTTTGCCGGCGTTAATGAGGCCGATGAAGAAGTCCACATCCTCCTGACAGTCGGCGTGAGCGATGCCGATGCACTGGTGTTCGGCGTCCGCCACCTGCTTTTCGTAGCGCTCGGCCAGCGCCTCCAGCGCCTTGCGGCGGCCGCGGCACTTCTGGTAGGAGACGATCTTACCCTCCTCGTTGCCCCGCAGGAGGGGCTTGATGTTCAGCACCGTGCCCACGGTGGCAGCCATATTGGAGATGCGTCCGCTTTTTTTCAGATATTTCAGATCGTCCACGGTGAAGATCTGGCACATATGCCGGCGCAGGATGGTGAGCCGGCGGGCGATCTCCTTCATGGACATTCCCTCGTCCCGCCAATCGGCGGCGCGGAGCACCTGAAGCCCTTCACCGAGGGAGGCGGCCAGGGTGTCCACCACCAGAATGGTGCGCAGGGGGTACTCCTCCTGCAGATCCACGGCGGCGATGCCGGCGCAGTTGTAGGAGCCGCTGATGCCGGAGGACATCCCCACAAAGAGGATGTCCTGCCCGCTTTGGAGCACCGGCTCCCAGGCGGCGCGGTAGGTGGCGGGGGAGATCTGGGATGTGGTCACATCGGCGCCGCCGCGCATGGCGTTGTAGAAGCTCCTGCCGTCGAAGGTGGTGGTCTCGGTGCAGGTGAATTCGGTGCCGTTTACATAGTAAGGAAAGGGGACCAGACGGATGCCGCGCTGACGCAGCACATCGTCGGGCAGGTTGGCGGAAGTGTCGGTGAAAATGCAAAATGCCATGGTGGTGGGTCCTCCTGTAAATGCGTTGTTGAGATGATTCTAACCAAAGGGGACGGGAAAGGCAACCTACCCGCCCGCAGGGGGACTATACCCTCCGCGGCAGGAGGGGAGCGTGGGGGAGAGGGCGCTCTACCGGGGGTAGAGGACAAAAACGCCGCACTTCCCGTTCCTCGCGGCAGATCCGCTGCGGTCTGCGCCGAAAAATCGCCGCCGGCATATGTTCTTAACACTGCGGGGCGCGGCGACGGAAATTCCATTATATGGTAATGTTTCAGTATTGTTACAAATGCTGAAGATGCATTGACATTTACAAAATCCATGTTAGAATGCACACAGATGGATGGAGAGGGGTACCTTTCCGGCCATCTCCGGCGGAACTGCCGATGAATTGAAGATTTTAAAATGCCCGGGCAT
>JAQXJQ010000143.1 GCA_029009035.1 Oscillospiraceae bacterium
AGACGGTCTCTTTTCTGTATTCGCTCATAAGTAGGCTCCTTTCGGGAAAAAACGGGCACATTCCCGCCAACGCGGGAAATGCGGTATTATTTCCATTATAAGAACCCGGGATACTTTTGTCAATGACAGTGCTTTGAGGGCGGGAAGCGAGGTAAAAAGTAAAATCCCGAACGCTTTCGCATTCGGGATTTTGGTGGAAGAGGATGGATTCGAACCATCGAAGGCAAAGCCAGCAGATTTACAGTCTGTCCCCTTTGGCCACTTGGGTACTCTTCCGTATGAAATTGAGAGGTAAGCTTGGAGCTGGTGGACGGATTCGAACCCCCGACCTGCTGATTACAAATCAGCTGCTCTACCAGCTGAGCTACACCAGCACACAGCGCCATTGCTTAACAGCGAGGATGATTATAACAGGGAAAGAGGGGGTTGTCAATAGATTTGCAAAAAATAAAACAAAAAATTCGAGGGAACCCGGAAGGAGAGGGGAGAGGTGAGTATGACCCATCTGATCGAGGAATATGAGCGCTCTGCAGAATTGCTGCACGGGCGCATCTGGCAGCTGGAGCGGGCACGGGTCCTGGTGCAGGACGAGCGCACCCGGTTGGAGCTGGAGGAGCGGCTGCGGCCCCTGCGGGAAATGTACGGGGAGCTGCGGGGGACCATTGCCCACCTGAAGCGCTACCGCGACCATCTGGAGGAGAGGGGACGGGCGCCGTGGGCAAAGGCGTGATTTTTGCCGTTGAAAAACCGGCCTGTTTATGGTAGGCTTTACATAGTATCAAAACAGAGGAAAGCGAGCGTCATCATGAAGTATCAAGGCGTGTTTTTTGACTTTGACTATACCCTGGGGGACTCCACCATTCCCATTTTCGTGGGGTTCTGCCGCGGTTTCGCGGCCATGGGCCTGCCGGAGCCTACCGTGGAGCAGGTGCGCCCCACCGTGGGCAAGACCCTCTATGACGCCTACACCATGCTCACCGGCGACGCGGACCCGGAGCATCGGGCGGAGTTTTTCCATCAGTTCCAGCTTGCCGTGGGCGAGATCGCCGTGGGGCCGGACGCCCATGTGATGGAGGAGAAGTCCGTGCTGCTCCCCGGCGCGGCGGAGCTGCTCCGGGATCTCCATGAGAGCGGGGTCAAGGTGGCGCTGGTGTCCACCAAGGGGGCGGGGACCATCCGCCAGATATTCGACCGAAACGGGGTCACCCACCTGTGCGACCTCATTGTGGGCGGCCACGATGTGAAGCGGCACAAGCCCGACCCCGAGGGGCTGCTCTTTGCCATGGAGCAGCTGGGGGTGAAGCCGGAGGAGGTGCTCTTCTGCGGCGATACGGTCATTGACGCCGCCGCCGCCCGCAACGCGGGGGTGGAGTTCGCCGCGGTGCTCAACGGCACCACACCCGCCGAGGCCTTCGCGGACTACGACCATGTCCACATCGCCCCCGACCTTGTGGACTTGCACAGCTGGCTGAAGAGCCTGTAACGAAGAGCCCGTTGCAGAACTATCGTTCTGCAACGGGCTTATTTTTTGTGGGGCGCGACGACTCGGCGCGTCAAAAAAGCCCCGCAGCGTTAAGAAAATATGCCGGTGGCATATTTTTAGCGTAGGCCGCAGCGGCTATGCCGCGAGGAAAGGGCAGTACGTTGAAAACAACCCCTCCGTCTGCCCTTTGGGCAGACACCTCCCCTGAAGGTGAATTGCCCGCAAGGGCAAGAGAAGCTGGCCTGGGCCATACACAGGGGAGGCGACTGCCGCATTCACGCAAGAGTCCGTTGCAGAATGATAGTTCTGCAGCAGCCCCTTTTCTTTATTTTTCCAGAGTCAAAGCCTTCAGCCGCTTGGTGATGGCGCCGGAGCGCAGGTCGGGCAGGTCGATGACATGGATGCCCAGCTCTGTGGCCCGCAGATGGGCCCGGCGGTTGCAGTGCTCCGCGGTGACGATGGCGGCGTGGGCCATCTGGCCGCCGAACCGGTCCCGGAGGATGGCCAGCTCGTTGAGGGCTTCGGTGCTCACGGAGCAGGTCTTGCAGCTGATAAACAGGGGGACTACGCCCCGCGCCGCCACCACATCCAGCTCGTTGGTCACGCTGTCCTGCCGCAGCTCCGCTTCCCAGTCCACCACGGCGCTGGTGCGGACGTCCTGAAACAGGCCCGTGTCCTTGCAGGACTTGTACACATACAGCTCCAGCACGCTGCCCACATCCCGCAGCCAGGTGCGGAGCTGCTCATCGGCAAAGGTGAAGCTCACCCGTTCGCCGGAGACGATGCGCAGCTCATGAAGAAATCCGATCTTCTCCAGATCCCGGAGGGCGGGTTCGTTGGCGGAGATGCGGGAGCCCCGCTCCCCCTTCACGGTGTAGTCGCCCTCCACCCGCAGCGTGATGGGGGCTTCCCGAGGCAGCTGGGAGATGCGCTGCAGATAGCCGATCAGGGCCGTCCACTCCCGGCGGTAGGTGAGGTAGAGATCAAAAAAGGGGTCGATCACGGAGTCGTAGCGGTGCAAAAGCGCGTTGTCCACCCGCCCGCCCCGCATGGCGCCGCCGGCCATGAGGAAAAAGTCCTCCACATTGTAGCGGATGCGGCAGGGGAGGTCGTCCGCAAAGGGGG